>DASTUJ010000185.1 GCA_035759705.1 Actinomycetota bacterium
CATTACATTCTGCCTGGTGGCCGGCGCCTCGGGCCTGGCCGGAATCAGCGGGATGGCCGGCCAGAACAAGCTAGCCTTCGTCCTGCCGCTCGCGGTGGCGCTTGCCCTGGCACTCGGCCTCCTTGCGATCACCCGTTTCGACGCCTACGTCTTGGTTCTGCTGGCGGCTCGGGCCAGCCTCGACCTGGCCCAGCTCTCCGGGTCACGCGGCGGTGGCGGGCTTGCCCGGGCGATCGACCCGGCCGGCCTTCTCGGAATTCAGTTCATCGTCCTGGCGACCTTCTGGCTGGCGGCGCAGTACCGTGCCCGGACCCTCGAACGGCCCTCCCCTCTGGCCCAGGCGCTGAGCGTCTTCATCGCAGCTTGCGGTCTCAGCCTCGTGTCGTCGCGGGACCTGCTCCCCAGTGCGATCGAGCTGTCCCGGGTCCTCACCGCCGTCGTCATGTTCGTCGTGCTGGAGCAGCTGATGACCAACCCGATCCTGCTGCGCCGGGGCCTGATGGCGGTTTACGCATCGGCGCTCTTCCCGCTGGCGTTCACTGCATTCGGTTTCCTAACCGGCAACCCCAGGAACGAGGGGAAGGGCGGATTCCTCAGGATCATGGGCCCCTTCAACCAGTCCAACACCTTCGGGCGGTATCTGATGCTTCTGACGGTCTTCGGCGTGGCGCTCTGGCCCCACCTGGAACCGCCCCTCAAGAGGTGGATGACCGGCATCCTCGCCGGCTGCGCCGTCTGCCTTCCGCTCACCTACACCCGGAGCGCGATCATCGGCGCCGGCCTGGGCCTGCTGGTGGTCGGGCTACTTCAAAGCAAGAAGCTCATCCTGGGGCTGGTGCTGGCTTCAATGCTTGCTCTGGCCCTGATCCCCCAGCTCGGTTCCCGCTTCTCCCAGCTGGCCGAGGCCTCCGAGAGCACGACCCACAACGGCAACTCGCTCCAATGGCGCCTGGACTACTGGGGCGAGGTGGTCACGCTTGCGCGGCGCAGTCCGGTCTGGGGAATCGGCCTGGGCCAGACCCAGCGCCTCACCGAGGCGCAGAAGCAGCCGCACAACGACGTGCTGCGCGCCTTCGTCGAAACCGGCCTGCTCGGACTGGCCGCCTATCTGCTCAGCCTGGCGGCGATGGCGAGGGTGGCCTACCTTGCAGTAACCGCGACCGCAAAAAATCGCCACCAGATGTCCATTCGAAGCGGCGTGGCGGTAGGCTTTGCAGGTTGTGTCGTGGCGTTCATCTCGGTGAGTCTTGTTGCCAACGTCATTACCAACGTGGTGAACCTTTGGTATTTCCTAACATTTGCCGCCGCGGCCTCGTGTGTCGCCCGGAGTAGCGAGAGGACGAGCCAGTGGAGATCAGCGACTATCTCAACTTAGTCCGCAAGCGGATCCGGCTGTTCCTCCTGGTTCCGGTCCTGGCCGCTGCACTGGTCGTCGTCGCCATGCTTTTGACCACCGACGAACGCTACGTCACGAACGCCACAGTCACGGTTTCCAGCCTCGGAGGCGCCGCCGGGAGCCAGTTCACCGGCGCGCAGGGAAACCGCATGCTGCTGGAGACCTTCGGCGCCGCTGCGGCGACCCCGACCGTCCTGCAGAAGGTGTCGGAGAAGACCTCGGTTCCCCTGGAGACGCTGCAACAGCCGGGCTCGATAACCGTCGCCCCCATCGGCGAGAGCAGCCTGGTGAGGGTCACCACCCGCATGCCGGAGAAGGAGAAGTCGGCTGAGGTCGCCCGATGGGTAGCGGCGGAGTCGATCAAGTTCCTTTTGGAGCCGCAGGTAAACCTCGCCGGCCAGCTGGCCGAGCAGTCCCAGAAGACCGTGGCGGAGACCGAGGGCCAGCTATCGGAGCTCGGTAAGTCCTCGGGCCTGGCGCTCGGCATCCCCGACTACGAGATGAAGTCCCGCGCCGTGTCCGCCCTGCGGGAGGAGCAGCTGCGGGCCAGGTCGCTGGGCAACACCAGCCTGGCCTCCAGCCTGCAGGGCCCGATCGACGCCCAGAGTGCCGAGCTGGCGGCGCTGGCGCCAAAGATGGCCCAGTTCCAGACCCTTTCCGAGCTGAACAAGCAGGCGCTGGCCCGGGTCAACGCCGCCCGGGCAACCGAGGAGCAGGCGAAAGCTCTTCAAGCCTCCGCCGAGGCCGGCGACCTCATAACGCTGGGCGAGCCGCAGAGGGTTCCGATCGGTCCGATGATCCTTCGCCGGGCACTCGGCGGTTTGGGCGCCGGGGTGTTCATCGCCGCTTTGATCGTGATCCTTCTGGAGTTCCTGGCCCGAAGCGCCCCGGTCCGAAAGCCCGTCCCCGAGAAGGCGCCGCTGGGCGAGGAGCCCGAACCGGAGCCGTCCTAGAGGCTCAGCTCACGGCTTTCTTCACGAGCGCACGGATCTTTGCCTCGTTGGTGGCGGTCAACTTTGTCACTGCGAAGCTGACCGGCCACATCGAGCCCTCGTCCAGGGTCGCATCGTCGCTGAAGTTGAAGGTCGAGAACCTCGACTTGAATTTGTCTGCGTTCTGGTAGAAGCAGACGACCTTGCCGTCCTCGTTGGCGTAGGAAGGCATCCCGTACCAAAGTTTGGGCGTGAGGTCCGGCGCGCTGGCTTTGACGATCTCGTGCAGCTGCTTGCCCAGGGCGCGATCCGGCTCGGGCATCTCATCGAGCTTTGCCAGCACGCCCTTTTCCCCGTCCGCCTTGTTCGCAGCGGCCTTTATCTCCTTGGCGCGCTCCTTCATCGCGGCCCGCTCCTCGGCGGTAAATACCTGGGACGTTTTCCGGGTCGCACCGCTCCCGGTAGCTGTCGCTTTTTTGGCTGTCATCGATTCCTCCCTGATTAGGCGGGTGATGTCTATGTCCAAAGGATAGGTGTGCACAGTGCCCCAGCGCTTCTCGATTCCTGATCGGTCGGGCGCAGCTCAGAGAGAGTCGAACCTGGCCTGCAGCTCGTCGCACAGGGACCGGATTCGTGGGTCTATCTCCAGGTCGGGCGCCTCCGAGGGGTGCCGCGGCTCGATGTGCTCGGCAAACCGCCGGTCCCAAGGACAGCCTAGAAAGGCGCAGATCTGCTGCGTCACCTCGTCCGGGAACTCGATGAGCCGGTCGTAGGAGACCGGAAGGACGTCGCTCCGCCGGTCCAGGCCGAGCTCGAAGAAGAGCGAGTTGCGGATGAACCAGAACAAGGCGGCGGCGCTCGCCGGCGACATCATGTCGAAGTCGAACGAGCTCACCAGCTTGCGGTTCTGCTCCGACAGCCCCCCGGCCTGCCAGAGCCCGTCTCCGCGGCCTGCCGCGATCTGCGTCAGCGCCTTCAGGTTGGCGTCCCCGAACTTCGCCAGCGCCGACCGTACCCGGGGGTCGACCCGCCGGTGGACCCACAGCGCCCTTCCCGGAGTTGGGTCGCCCAGCTGCTCCAGCAGTTCGACCGCCCGGTGCGAGTCGCACAGGGGCTTGAACAGAACCCACCGGTGCCTGCTGCCGGCGACCAGCGGGGCAATCTGGTCGACCGGGCGTATCCGGAACTCGGTGAAGGCACGCTTGTCGTTCTCGTTGAACACCTCGAACTCGGGGCTCGACCGAAAGCCCCGGGCCACCATGTTCGTGCCGGAACGCTGCACGCCGAAAAGGAACACCGGCACCGCGGAACCAGCGGGAACCGGGTTGGCCCTGGCCCAGCGGGCCCTGTCTGCGGCGTGGCGAAGTTTGGTGACCGGGTTGAGCTCGTCCTCCTCGATGAGGCGGGCGAGGCCCTGGCTTCTCACCCAGGCCAGATGGCGCAGGACCCGCCGCATCTGCGGCGCAGGGCCCGCCATCAGTGGGCCTGTGGCGCCTCTATCCCCAGTGGTCGAACCTCCCGGCTGCCGTTGATAGGAGAGCAGGTGCGGTAGCCGTGGAGGCGAAGCATCTCGGCCTGGATGGACTCGATGGTGGCAACTGCATCCGGAGAAAGCTGGTTGCGCCAATTCTCCTCGCAGGGCCGGCACCGGCACCGGGAGACCGCCTGCATCCAACGCTCACTGTGGGGCAGCGCAGCAAAGCTCTTGATCTCGGCAAGGAGCTCCATGGGCTGGGCGACGAAATCCTCGTAGGTGACTTTCATGACCCGGTTGGGGGAGACCGTCGACAGTCCCCTGCTCGTCACCTTCAGCTCCTCCACCCAGCTCCGGGCGCGCAGCTCCCAGGGGTCCCGGCCCTCCGCCTCCCACCGGACCGGCGTGGTCCCGTTCCACCAGACGGTCGACTCGGGCCACCAGTCGACGGTGGCGAGGGACTGCGCCACGGACCGCCCGTCCCGGACGATCTCCAGGAACCGTGCGTCGGGGAAGGCCTCGGCCAGCAGGGGAATCCTTCGGTTGTTCGCCACCCGCTTGTTGACGAAGAACGTCCCACCCGAATACCGCTGGATGGCCCTGAACGCCTTCCGGAGCTCGTCTACCGCTTTGGGGGAGACGTCGGCCGGGTGAACGATCTCCTCTTCGCCGAGACCTGCACGACGAAACAGCGGCTCGCCCTCCACCGGAGTCGGCAGAAGCCTCTGGCTCAGACTACGGACGCTGCCGTAGACGTAGGCGTTGGAGTCGTCCCCGAACCACGCCCGATGCCTTGCCTTCGGAAGCAGCGTGGCCAGCGGGTTGATCACCGCCAGGGCCCTCACCGCCGGCGCAATACGGTTCCAGTTGGAGATCCAGGCGCTTTCGGGGTGCAGGCACAACATCTTGTAGACCAGGGTCGTTCCAGAGCGCGGGGCGCCGACCAGGAACAGCGGCCCGGCCGGCTTCGCCGGTGCGGCTGTAGTTAGTGACGAAAAGGTGCGCTCATCCAACATCAGTGATATCCAAGCTCTCGGAGCAAACGGCCTGACCGAACTCTGAACAATAACCGCAATAGAGGGTCGAGTTCCTCCTTGTGTGCCCCCACCCGG
>DASTUJ010000186.1 GCA_035759705.1 Actinomycetota bacterium
GGCCGCACTCGCCACCAGGCGCAGCTCCATGTTGCCGGACTTTATGTCGCCCAGCTTGGCGGCGGTTTGCTCCAGCGGTCCCCTGAAAATGCATGCCGAGGCAAGCGCCGCCACCATCAGGGCGGCCAGTCCTGCGACAACCCGTCTCACGAGGAGGTTTCTGCGGTGGGGCTGGGTGCGGCCTCAACGGCCGGCGTTTCATCGGGTGAGGGGGACTCCTCGGGCTCAGCCGAGGGCGTTGGGCTGGTCGACGGCTCGGGCGAGGGCGACCCCTCGGTCCCGGAGGTTCCGTCCTGGCCCTCGGTTCCTTCACCGTCCCGGCCCTCGAGGCCGCCCCCCTCTCCCTCGGGGGTGGTCACCGGAATTATGTGTTCGTCGAGAACGGTCTTGATCTGCTCGACCAGGGGGATGATTCGCCCCTCGATCTCCGCGAGGGTGAGGGTCCCCGCTTCAGCCTCCACCGCAAGGTCGTAAAACGCCTTCCGGATGTCCTTGACCAGCTTGCGGCCCTCCTTGTCCAGCTTGATGTTCTCGCCGGTGCCGACGACGAACTGGTAGGCGGACGCCATGGTCTCGCATGAGATGCACTCCTCGTTGATCGAGATTGCGACGTTCTCAGGGACGATCGAGTCCGGATTCGAGCTGACCAGCACGATCTGGATGGCGACCGCCACGGTCTGGCACCCCTCGCAGCTGGCGTACGCCAGGGCGATGTTGGTCTCGTCGATCACCGAATTCATGGTCCGGTGGACATCGAAGGCAAATCGAAAGAGTGAGGACCCATCCTCGTTGTTGATCGCGATGGCTGCGTTGTCCTCGGCCGCCAAAGCGGGTCCGGCAGGCGATAGGGCCAGCGCCAGCACGAGGAGCGGCGCAAAGAGGCTTCGGCGTAGGTTGATCAAAACGACTCCTAGTCTCGTTGGTCGAAAACTAGGTACCCGCAGGCGCACCCTCCCCAAACCGCGCCGCACCGGCAATCAAAAGGGGCTCCCACCTTTCGGGGGAGCCCCAGGACATACGGTGGTATTTAAGGAGCGTTGAGCGCGAGGACCATCATGATTGCGAAGACCACGACTGCGAAACCAATTGCGATGATCGGGTTGACGTTGTAGTTGTTGAACATTCTTACTCCTCCCCTACGAGAGCCGGATTCCGTCTCCCGATTCCGTCCAAAAAACCAGTGAACATCAGAAGAATACTTTTTTCCGAATCCGGAGGCTAGGCCAATCCGCAGGCGGATTTTGGAGCGCATTCCGGCGAACGCCTGGGAGAGGAGTTAAGCGATTTGGTACCCCCGATGGGTTTCGAACCCACGATCTCCGCCTTGAGAGGGCGGTGTCCTAGGCCGCTAGACGACGGGGGCCTGTGTTTCGATGATACCGGACAGTGGACCCGGAGCGCTTACCCGGCGTTTTAGGACCGGGGGCCCGGGCAAACGGGGACGCTGATAAACTTCCCCGGTACGCCGAAACCGTTATGCTGGAACGGTTGTAGCGCACATATTGCCGGGTAGATCAATTGGCAGATCGCCTGCCTCTGGAGCAGGAAGTTCTAGGTTCGACTCCTAGCCCGGCAGCAAGTGGATTCTCCTGACGATCCCCATCGGGTGCTCGTACATCGGGCCATCCCCACCGACCCCGCCGTACGCTCCAGCAGCTCCCTGTTTCTCACCGAGTCCTCGGAGCAGTCGGGCGCCCCCAGCCGCAAGCTGCTGTTCTCGGGCCTTTCGCCGGCTCCCCCGGTGGTCGCCCTCCGAATGGGGGTTGCGCCGGACATCGGTCTGCTCACCCGTCGCCGGCTGATGCTGGTGAACGAGGTGCCCATCCGACTGGCGACGAGCTTTTTCCTCCCCGATGCGCCCGAATCCGGCGAGCTGTCGGTCGGCGCCTTCCTGGGCGCCGGCCTGCAGGAGCTGTTCGACCGGCACGGTAGAACCTTCGGCCGGGCCGAGGAGACGCTGGTTGCCCGGATGCCCTCAGCGGAGGAAGCTGAACTGCTGGCCATAGGGTCCGGCGAGCCGGTGGTGGAAATAACCAGAACCTCATTCGACGCCGCCGGCGATCCGGTCCACACGCTTCAGACGATCTGCGCGGCGAGCCGCCACGTCTTCGATGTGCGGCAGCTCGACGGGGACGAAGTCTTCTAGCGCAAGCTCGGCTTCCTAAGGCGGCTACCCCATGCCCATCAGGTCGAACTCTTTCATGCCGAAGAAGGTGGTCAGCTCAAGTTGGTCGGAGTCATCATCCGGTGGCGGGTCGTGGGGACCGAGCCAGATCCACCTCCAGTTGTAGTGCAGCAGCCGGTAGCCGTGGAAGGTTTTCAGCCGGTGGTGGTAGTGGCAGAGCAGACCGAGGTTGTACAACTGGGTCGGCCCGCCCTCCTTGACCCCGGTGATGTGGTCGATCTCCTGGGTCGTGACGTCCATCGCCGCGGCCGAGACCACCTCGATCGCCTGCTGCTCGGAGAGCTGACCCTTGCGGAACGCCTTCTCGGTCTCGGGGAG
>DASTUJ010000187.1 GCA_035759705.1 Actinomycetota bacterium
TGATCGGTGACTAGGTAAGCGGGAGGAAGGTCGCCGACTACTACCCAAAGGTGGTCGTCCACCTCAGGCGACCCAGGCTCAATTCGGAGAAGGAATACCGCAACAACTCCGCCAATTGCGACTTCACTGGCGAACGATTCCGTGATGGACTGACACCACTGAAAACTCGAAACGTAGGCCTTCGCTTCCCGCAGCATTTCATTGAGGAGGGCGGTATCTTCTTCGTCGTCGCCCCTAAGGTTCGTGGTTGGCTCTAGCTTGGAAATATCTATTGCGGGTGGCTTCAAGCTGCTCCTCGGCATTACGTTGAGCTGAGTGTAGGCGCTCAACGTCGTCGACCGATGGCCGACCGGTAACCGACCACAATTTGGGACCACCGTCGATATCTGCGCTCGGGTCTTCGTCAGTCCGGGCTTGTTCTGACAAACGCGTCCGGAATAAAATCCCACTTAGGTACCTCATTCGGACGCTTGAGGACACCGAAATGCTCATCGGATACGCGCGAGTCTCGACTCAGGAACAGGACCTCACCGCCCAGCGCAACGCGCTACTCGCGATGGGGGTAGCGGCAGATCGCATCTACGTCGACCACGGCCTTTCTGGCGCTAATCGAGACCGACCCGGCCTGCGCGAGGCTATGGCAGCATGCAGGGAAGGCGACACTCTTGTGGTCACAAAGCTTGATCGGCTGGCCCGATCGCTGATGGATGCCCGCAATATCATCGACGACCTGACGAAGCGGGAGGTCAAGCTCAGTCTGGGCGGCTCGATTCATGACCCGACGGACCCGGTCGGCCGGCTGCTGTTTCACGTCCTGGCAATGGTGGCTGAGTTTGAGTCGGACTTGATCCGGATGCGCACCAAGGAGGGCTTGGCAGTTGCCAGAGCGAACGGCCGGCTAAAGGGCCGGAAGCCAAAGCTGTCTCCACGTCAGGAGGCCCACCTTGTCGAGCGGTACAACAGCGGCCAGCTCAACCCAACGGAGCTGGCGCAGATATTCAATGTGGGCCGTGCAACGATCTACCGGGCGATTGAGCGAGATAGATTGAGAACCTTGAGCGCCACTTCGTCGCCTGCTCCGAAGAGTCCGGGCCGCGGCTAGCTAGCCGACGTAGAGCGTCGCTTCCGATCCCGGCTTGCGGTCACTTCCCGACAACGGGTCCTGCTCCAGCACCTTGTTTCCAGCGCAGGTCGCCGCTCCGCCGCCTGAGGTCTGAGCCGAAACCTTCATCCCCAACGCTTCCAGGGCGCCCTTGGCGTCGGCGCACGACTTGCCCTTCACATCGGGCACTTTGAACGGCTGGGGGCCCTTGCTGATTGAGATCTTGACCTGGGTGCCCTGCGGGTGCGGCTCGCCGGCCGCCGGCGATTGACCGACCACGGTTCCCGCCGCTGCCCCGTTGAATACCGACTCCTTCACCGGCACAAAGCTCTGGTCCGACAACTCCTTGGCCGCAGCGTCGGCCGACTTGCCGTTCAGCTGCGGTATCGGGAGGATCGCCGGGCCGTCGGAGACGACCAGCGTGACCAGGTCCCCGCTCTTTACCTGCTTCGGCGGCGGGTCCTGGCTGAGGACCTTGTCCAGCGGCTCGATGCTGTTGCGCCGCTCGATGTTCGGGTTGATGGCCAGGTCGTTCTCGATGATTGCCGCCTTTGCCTGCTCCAACTGCATACCGACGACATTGGGAACGTCGCTGAGCTTCGGGCCCTGGCTGAGGGTTATCGCCACCGATCCGTCCTTCTTCGTCCACGACCCCGCTCCCGGCTTCGACCTGATTACCTCGCCTACCGGCACGTCGTCTGAGAAGGCTTCGGTGAACTTCGGTTGCAGGCCGGCTTCCCGGACCCTCTCCTCGGCCACGGCTCTTGGCTCGCCCGAAAGGGATGGGACCTGGGTCGGCCCTAGGTAGATGCCGCCTCCGACCAGCGCCAGCAGCACGACCGCCAGCACCGCCCACTTCTTCCACTTCTTACGCTTCGGCGGCGCCTGCCGGACGACGGTGTCGACGTTGTCGGGGGTGGCCTCGGAGGTGAATTCACCGGTCAGGCTGGCAACCGGCGGGGCCTCGGGAAGCGACGCGATGGCCGAGGCCAGGTCTTTGCGCATCTCGGTCGCCGACTGGTACCTGTCCGCAGGCAGCGGCGCGGTCGACTTTGTGACCACCCGGTCCAGGATCTCTCCCACCTCGGGCGCCAGGGTGGACGGCGCCGGCACCCGGGAGTTCAGGTGGTCCTGCAAGACCTTGGCTGCGTCCCCTTCGAACGGCAAAGAGCCGGTCAGCAGTTCGTAGAGCATGCAGCCGGTCGAGTAGAGGTCGGTCCTGGGATCGACGTGTTCGCCCCGGGCCTGCTCGGGTGCCACGTAGGCGACCGTGCCGAGCATCCCTCCGGTCAGGGCGGCGCTCTCGACAGCCCGTGCGATTCCAAAGTCTGCGACCTTCACCCGGCCGTCGGTGGCAACCACTACGTTCTCCGGCTTTATGTCCCGGTGGATGACGCCCTTCTCGTGGGCAGCGGCCAGCGCCCCGAGGACTTGACCGGTGACCTGTGCCGCCTGGCGGGGGTGGAGCTTTTTGCTGTTGGCCAGGACCTGCCGCAGGTTCTTGCCCCGGACGTACTCCATGACCATGTAGTAGGTGTCGTTTTCCTGGCCCCAGTCGTGGACCTGAACGACGTTCGGGTGCGAGATCCGGGCAACCGCCTGCGCCTCGGCCTTGAACCGCTCGACGAAGCCGGGCTGGATGGCCAGGTCGAACGGCAGCATCTTGATTGCGACGGTCCTGCCTAGGACCGAGTCCCGGGCGCGGAAGACGTCGCCCATGCCGCCCGAGCCGATTCTCCCGGCGATGACGTACCGGCCGGCTACCTCCGAAGGAGCTTCAACGTGCCTCATCCGCCGCTGTGGTATTTGCGGAGGTGGTCGTTGTAGCGGGTCTCCAGTAAAGCGGTCTTCTGCTCGACGGAGGCGATCTTGGAGGTCACCGAGTTGGCCTTGGTGGTGGCCGCGGCGACCTGGCCGCTCAGCGCGTCGATCTTCTTGCGCAGCTCGGCATCGGCGCCGCTGGCGGAGCCGACCTTCTTGGAGAGGTCGTCGAGGCCTGCCTGCACGGCGGCCAGGGACTGGTTGAGACCGGCGACCTGACCCTCGATCCCCTGGTCCTTGCCCTCGAGGGTCTGGATCTGCGTGGTGAGCCCGTTGACCTGTGCCACTGAGGTCTCGAGCTTCTTCGTCAGCTCCTGCTGGGCGGCGCCGTCCTGCTTCTGGCAGGACGCGGCGAAGACCATCACTGCGACGCAGGAGGCAGCCAGAAGCACGGCGCGTTGAATCGTCGAGCCCTTCTTCTGCAACTTCATGCAATGAACTTAGCAACCAGACGGGGAAAAACGGTGGCAATCGGACGCTCAAACTGGCCCCTGGAGGCAGGAAACGCGCCTGAGCGGGACAATTCGGTCATGGATGCCTGGACGGTCGTTCGACCCGGACCCATCGCAACGGGCCCGATGGATCGGGTGGAGATAGACATTCCCGAGCCCGTGGCGGGCGAGATCCGGGTCAAGGTCTCCGTGTGCGGCGTCTGCCGGACCGACCTGCACGTCGCTGAGGGCGACCTTCCGGTG
>DASTUJ010000188.1 GCA_035759705.1 Actinomycetota bacterium
CGACTCGCTGGACGGCGGCGCAGGCGCCGACCTCGGCGAGGGCGGGGCCGGGTCCGACAACTGCTCCCGGACCGAGACCGGGGTCTGCTAGCAGGCGCCCACCCCGGTCCCAGACGACCGGGGTGGGCGTCCCTGGGTATTAGGTGTTGGCGTCCCCGGAGGCGGTTCTCGCAGCCGCAGGGGGACACGACCCGGCGGGAACCGTGTACGCAATCGGCCCCGCCGCGAGGCTGCTGTCGACGTTCTGGCTGCTGATCAGGTCCACGTGGTCGGTCCGGGCACCGGCGCCGAAGGGCGCGCACCGAAGGGTGGCGAGCGGTATCGAGTAGTTGCCGGTGCCGCTACCCGTCTTGCTCACGGTCAAGGTTCCGATCTGGGCGAAGCACGTGCTGGTGGCGTGGGTCGCCCCGCAGTTCATGTACACCCGGTACGTGGACCTCGGCTGCCCCCAGTTCACCACGACGTTCAGGTTGAGCGCCGTTGAGGTGGTGGTGGACGTCAAAGTCCCGACTACGGGACCGTTCATGTCCAGCGGCCCCCCGAACGGCGCAGCTTTGGCCAACTGGGTGTCGTAGACGATCGGGACCGGCCCGTCGGCGCTGGCGCTGCCGGCCAGGGCTACGGTTGCTGCGAGGGCCACTACGGCCAGGACTCCCACCAGTTTCCTTCTCAAGATCTCCTCCTCGATCGGCTCGATCAGGCAATGTGTGCCAGCCACCCTACCGGCATCCTCAGCTCAAGGCGATTTTCCCGGCGGTCAGCAGCAGGCCCAGCACGTAGGCCACCGAGTAGTACAGCAGCAGCGGCTGCAGGCCTCTCCTGCGGAGCAGGTAGATCGCTACCCCTGCCAGAAGCACCACCACGTACAGGTCGAGCCCGATCTCCTCGAACGCGAGGTTTGCGAATATGCCGGCGGCAACGAACAAGGAGTTGAAGACGATCAGCGCCCGGTCCCTGGGACGCAACTGGCCGTCGTAGGGAAAGACGATCTGCAGGAGCATCACCGATGCGTTGACCATCACGAAGCCGGCGAAGAACAGCCAGTGGGAGAACTCGTCGTCGTGGAAGACGATCAGCCGGCACAACGCGGACCCCTCCTCCAGACAAAACCGGGTGTGGAAGTAGTTGGCCACCTCGTGGATCCCGTAGCCGGCCCCCAGCAGGTAGACACCAAGCACAAAGGTCAGCTGGAGTGACGGTTCCCACCGGGCTTCGACACCCCTGCCGGCGCCGTAGCCGGTCTCCAACTCCCGCTTCAACAAGTAGAACCCCACCAGGCTGAGGATCGGCAGGGGCAGCAGGTTGACCAGGTCGACCCACCGGAGGAATTGGTTCGAGGAGGCGTAGCCGAGCGTGAGACTGCCCAGGCGGTTGACCGAGCCCAGGACGATGACCAGCGACTGCACGGCCAGGAGCGCGTGCAGCCGGCGAAGGGTCATCTCCGACGCCGTGAGCCGCCTCCTTGTGCCGGTCATGTGAACTCTAGGCAGCCGCTTCGCCCCTGGCAACCCCGGCTCAGGAGATCGTGACCCTGGCCTTCATCCCGTAGGCGTAGTGCCCCGGCAGGTGGCAACCGAGGATCATGTTGCCCGGCTCGTCGAACGTCACCGTGGTCTCGACGGTCTCTCCGGCCGGCACCGAGACCTCGGTCGGGATCTCGCCGTGGTGCGCCTCGGTCCCCCGTTCGTGGCGGTCCTGAACCGCCCGGTCACCGAGGATGAACTCGTGGTCGATGGGGTCGTCGTTGTAGATGACAAACGTGACTTCCTCCCCCGCTTCGAGCCGGATCTCGTCCGGCTCGAAGCGGGAGTACTTGATCTCGACCGGCACCTTGTCGCCGGAGCCGGCCAGGGCCACCACGGCCCAGCCGAGCACCAGCAGGCCGGCCAGAGCAAGGGCTTTAGGCAGCACGCCGCAGGCTCCACCGGCCGGCGCCTACGCCGAGGACCGCCACGACCAGCGCAACCCCGGCGAGCAGTCCGATCGGAAGGCTGTCGTCGACCGCGGGGGGAGAGTCCACCCTCGCCAGGCCGGCGTCCACGGTGGAGGGCGCCTCGCCCTCGACGTCGACCGCCAGGTCGTAGGTGAGGTCCCCCGCCGCCGAGTCGACCCTCAGGTAGCTGAGCCACATGCCGTCCTCGGGAATCCACTCCATGCCCTTGTCGGAACGCAGGTCGGCGATCAGGCTGTCCGAGCCCTGCTCACTGCGCTCGAGAATCAGCCCGTCGGAGGGAATGATCAGCTCGGGCTCGGACTCGGTGAGCAGGAAGACATCGGCCTCCACCCGCTCGATCTCCTGCTTGCCCAGTCCGAGGATCCGCAGCGGCACCCACGGGTTGTCGGTGGGGATGCTGAGATGGATGGGGGTTCCCTCGCCGATCGCCTGGCCTCGCTCCTCGGCGGCGGCGGCGTTGAACTTGGCCGCCATGAAGATCGGGCTCCGGTCGGCGTAGAAGTCCAGGACCTCCGGGGCATCGGGCGCCAGCAGGAACCCGTTGTCCTTGGCCCAGGTGCCCACTTCGTCGCCGCCGCCCTTCAGGATCGTGATGTCCAGGGCGTCGATGGTGGTTTCGAGCAGAACCTCGGCGGAGTCGGCCCTTGCCGCGGTCGCCAGATTGCCGGCAGCAAACACCTCGCGCACCGGGGTCACCTCACGGTTGAGGCGCTGAAGGGTCCAGTCGCCGCCCCGCTCGACGGTCGTCGGCACGCCGGGAAGCGGGACGACCGAGCCGAACTCGCCCCCGCCGCCCGAGAAGGTGAACGAGGTGACGTAGTGCTCGATCCCGTCGGCGTAACCGGCCAGGGTGCTGGTGCGCAGCAGGTTGACGTTGCCGTTGGGCGAGAAGACTCCGGCGCAGGCGAACGCGGCTCCGGCGGTGGCCGTAAGAAACACCAGGACAAACGGGACGATCAACAGACGTCGCATGGGGACCTCGCTTCGGGCTCGGAAATTGATTACCGAGTCTTAGACGGGTCCCCTGCGGCCATCGGTTCCCTGCGAGGCTACTTAGCCCTGAACTTCTTTCGCCAGCTCCTCGGCCTCGGTCAGAAGGGCGTCCAGCGAGTCCAGGCCCCCGGACCAGAAGCTTGCGTCCGAGACGTCCAGGCCCACCTGCTTGGCCAGGGCCTCCGGTGAGTCGGAGCCTCCGGCGCGCAGCAAGCCGAGATACGGCTCGATCAGGGCCTCGCCCTCCTTCAGGTAGCGCTGGTAGATGGCCAGCGAGAACAGGAACCCGAAGGCGTAGGCGTAGACGTAACCCGGCGTGCGGATGAAGTGGGGGATGTAGCTCCACCAGATCTTGTAGCCGTCGCTGATCTCCACCGAGTCGCCCAGGACGTCCCGCTGCGTCTTCAGCCACATCGCCGAGATGTCCTCGGGCGCCAGTTCGCCGTGCTCCCGGCGGGCGTTGTGGATGGCGTCCTCGAAACGGTTGAAGGCGATCTGGCGGAAGACTGTGGCGACCGAGTCGTCCAGCCGGCCCACCAGCAGCGCCAGGCGCTTCTTCGGGTCCTTCTCGGCCTCCAGCAGCTTGCCGAAGGTCAGAGCCTCGCCGAACACCGATGCGGTCTCCGCCAGGGTCAGCGGCGTCTCGGCGTTGAACAGGGTCTGGTCGCCCGCCAGGTAGCCGTGCAGGCCGTGGCCCAGCTCGTGGGCCAGGGTCAGAACCGACCGGCGCTCGCCGGTGTAGCTCATCAGCACGTAAGGGTGGGCGTCGGGGATGGTGGTCATGCAGAAGGCGCCGGTCATCTTGGTGGGCATCTGCGCGGCGTGGATCCACTTTTTGTCGAAGAACTCGGTGATCACCTTGCCTGCCTCTTCAGAGAAGGAGCTGTAGGCCTCGGTGACCAGCTTCCTGGCCTCGTCCCAGGAGACGAAGGTCGGGTCGTCGCTGATCGGGGCCATCCGGTCGTAATCGGCCAGCTTGTCAATGCCGAGCAGCTTGGCCTTTAGGGCGTAGTAGCGGCGGGGGATGTCGTAACGCTTGGTGACTGCGTCGACCAGGGCGTTGACCGCATCGTCCGAGGTCTCGTTGTAGAGGTTCATCGACGACAGCCACGTGGGGTAGCCGTGCAGGCGGTCGTTGGTGGCGTGGTCCAAAAGCACCGTGTTCAGGATGAAGGTACGGGTTCGAAGGCCCGGCTCCAGGGCCTTGGTGATCGCCTCGGCTGCCTTGCGGCGAAGCTCCCGGTCCGGCTGCTGGAGCAGGGACATGGCCTGCTCCCAGATCAGCTCCTCACCGTCGACCACAGGGCGGACATCGGCGGTTAGCTCCTCGAAGAGACGCGCCCAGGCGGCTTCGCTGGTAGCGGCCTTCTCGGCGAGGATCCGCTCCTCCGGCTCGGAGAGCACGAACTGCTTGTAGCGGCGCTCCGCCTGCAGGTGGTGCCGGTACTTGGCCAGGTCGGAGTCGTTCAACAGGCGTTCGGCGCGCTCGTCGTCGATTTCCACCCACTCCAGCACAAAAAACAGGGTTTCGGACGACAAAACCGTTGACATCTCGAGCATCCGCTGGCGAAGGGCGCCCCGGGCCGGGTCGGCAGTGTCGGTGGCGTAGCGCAGCATCGCGTAGATGGAGGGCCGCATCAGGTCGGCGGTGATCTTTTCCAGGTCGGCCACGGCGTTGCGCAGGCCGACTGCGTTGAGCTGGCCGACCTTGCCGTAGTACTTGTCCCGGAAGTTGTGGGCGGCGCGCTTGGCGGCGTCGATGTCGGTCGCGAATTTCGGGTCCTCGGAGCCCTTGTAGATGTCGTCAAGGTTCCAAAAGACTTTTTCCGCGCCGGTGGTCTTGGTTGCTGTGCTCATTGGACGACCCTTCAGAATTTGGAGATTGAGACTTCAGTCTACTAGTGCGACGTTTTGCATCGAAACGCCCGTCAAAAGCGCGATTGCCCCCTGTCCAGGGCTTATCCACAGGTTCATACTTGCCAATTGGAAGGTGACGGCCCATCCAATGAGATCGGGAGGTTGGCTATGAGTGGCGCAGAAGCGACCAAAACCGTCAAGGAATCGCGAGTCGTCCTGGCTCAACACATGGGGGTGTCGGACTCCAATCTTGCTGGTGCAGTGCACGGTGGAACCATCATGAAGCTGGTGGACACCGCGGGAGGGCTTGCTGCCATGAAGTTCAGCGGCTGCCCGGTAGTGACGGCGGCAATCGATGAGCTGAGCTTTCTCGAACCCGTGAACCTCGGGGACCTGGTGACGGTAACCGCCTCGGTCAATGGTGTCGGCGACACGTCGATGGAGGTCGGTGTCAAGGTGGAAACCGAGAACGTCCTGACCGGCGAGACCCGACATACGTCGACCGCATACCTGCTGTACGTCGCCCTGGACGCTGAGACCAAGCAGCCCGTCCGGGTTCCTCGACTGGATTGCGAGACGGCCGAGGAGCGGCGACGGCAACGCCAGGCCAAAGCCAGGCGCAAAGCCCGAACGGCCCGCCGGGAGGCGACACTTGCCGCCCGTGCCGACGCGGACCAGGCAGCCCGGCGAAGGCAGGAAGCCGCCGAGGCGCGGCGCCAGGCGCGACTGGCCGGAAAGAAGGAAGAAACGCCATCCGCCCCTTCCGAGGAGCCGGTGGCCTCTGCAGCGACCGATTCGGGTGGCGAAGTGAGGAAGTGGCGCCGCCGGGAATCGGAACCCGAGCCGGCCCTTGTCGGCGCAACCATGTCGTCCTCCGAGCAGGCGGCCGACCTGAGCAAATGGAGAAGGCACACCCGCTAGTCAGTCAACCACGCCCGGTGAAGCACAGGCTTTCCGGCGTAGCAGCTTCAGTCCAAGTTCGAGTAAGTCGGCAAGAACGAGGAGGTTCGGATGATGCAGGACGTAGTTACTGATTTGACCCACTGGCCGCCGAGGTCGGCGACACCACCCCCGGCTGCCCCGGCTCCCGCCAAGGCGAGCGCGCCGGCCGAGCCGGAGTCCCAAGAACCGTCATCCGGCCTTCGATGGAGAAGCAAGGGTCGCTGAACAAGCCCAGACCAAAGGCCCCCGACCCGGGGGCCTCTTGGTGTCGTAGTGCCTAGTCAGCCAACCTTTGACCTGGCTTAAGCCTCAGACACGGTCAGCACGAGCTTGCCCGTGTGGCCCCCCGCCTGCAGGGCGCGGTGGGCGTCGGCGGCGTTCTCCAGCGGAAACGTCTCGTGCACGTTGATCCGCAGCGCTCCTGAGTCGACATGGGCGGCCAGGTCGGCCAGCTGCGCCCCGTAGGGGCGGACGAAGACGTACCGGCTCTTGATCCCCCGGCTTTCCCCGTCGTCGCCCAGGTCGGGCGGAAGCAGGATCGACCCCACCCTGGCGCCGTCCTTCATCACCGGCAGCGACGCGCGAACCACCTCGGGGCCGCCGGCGAGGTCCAGCACTGCGTCGACACCGTCAGGCGCGACCGCCTGGACCTGGCGGACGACGTCTCCGTGCCGGTCGATGGGAACCGCCCCGAGCGACTCGAGGTAGCCGGCCTTGTCGGGTCCGGCCGTGGCGAGGACGGTGACCCCCATATCGGCGAGAAGCTGCACGGCGTAGGAACCGACGCCGCCTGATCCCCCGTGGATCAGGGCGGTTTCGCCCGAAACGACCTCCAGCGCGGAGATCGTCTGCATGGCGGTCAACGACGCCAGCGGGAGCGCTGCCGCGTGGACGAGGTCGACCGACTCCGGCGCCGGCGAAACCGACTCCTCCACCACGCCGACGTACTCGGCGTAGGTGCCGTGCTCGACGCAGAACTTCCTGGCGTAGGCGCACACCCGGTCCCCCGGCTTGAAGGCCGTGACGGCGGGCCCGACCGCCTCGACCACGCCCGACACGTCCCAGCCCAGGATGATCGGGAAGTGGTGGGGGTAACGGCCGGTCATCCGGCCCTCACGGATCTTGAAGTCGGCAGGGTTCAAGCCGGCTGCGGCCGTCCGTATCAGGACGATGTCCGGCCCCACCAGCGGCTCCGGGAGATCCATTACCGATATGACCTCTGGTCCTCCGAACTCCGTTATAGCGGCGGCTCTCATTTTCCAAGTCCCTTCCCGTTTTTGCGCGTGGCTCGGAGCATATTTAACCGTCCGGACGGTCATTGACACCTGAGTGAGCGCTCACTCACACTTAGCACTCAATCGACCAGGCGTTCGTGAAGCACCCAAGGGGGAACGGATCCGATGTCGACAACTGAAAGCCGGCCTTTGAGCAGCGACCCATTGCCGGAACAAGAGGCTCCCAAGAGCAGGTGGCTCGTGCTGGTGGCCATGGTGTTCGGGCTGTTCATGCCGATGCTCGACAACCTGGTGGTCAACGTGGCCCTGCCGACGATGCAGCGGGAACTGGACGCCAGGGTCTCCGACCTGCAGTGGATCATCGACGCCTACACGCTCACGTTTGCCTCGTTCATGCTCATCGGCGGCTCCCTGGGAGACCTTTTCGGCCGAAAGAGGTTCTTCATGGGCGGCCTGGTGGTCTTCACCCTCGGCTCGCTGGCGTGCGGCCTCTCGGGCTCGACCGAACAGCTCATCGCATTCCGGGCGGTCCAGGGCCTGGGAGCGGCCCTGCTTCTTCCAGGGTCCCTGTCGATCCTCACAGCCACCTTCCACGGCAGGGAGAGGGGCACGGCCATCGGCATCTGGGCGGCGATGTCCGGTCTGGCGGTGGCGGTCGGCCCACTGGTCGGCGGGTACATCGTCGAGCATTACTCCTGGGAGACGATCTTTTTCATCAACATCCCGGTCGGGGTCCTCGGCTTTCTCCTCACCGCCCTCGTGGTCCGGGAGTCGCGGGACACCACCCGGGCCCGCCGGGTCGACCTCCCCGGGCTGGTCACCGGCACCGGGGGCCTGTTCCTGCTGGTCTACGCCCTCATCGAAGGGGGCGCCGAGGGGTGGGACAGCGACCTCATCCTGGGGGCCTTCGCCGGCGCGGCGATCCTGCTGATCCTGTTCATCGTCATCGAGCTGAAGAGCAGCAACCCGATGCTCCCGCTCCACTTCTTCCGTAACCCGACATTCGCCGCATCGAACGTGGTCGCCGCTTCGGTGTTCTTCGCCCTGTTCGGAACGACGTTCTTCCTGGCCCTCTACCTGCAGAACGTCCGGGGGTTCTCGCCGCTGGAGACGGGGGTGCGACTGCTTCCGTTCACTGCGGCCATCCTTCTGATCTCGCCGGTAGCGGGGAGGCTGTCCGACAAACACGGCTCCCGCTGGCTCATGACGCTCGGCTGCCTGTACGCCGCAGGCGGAATGGCACTGTTGCTTCGTATCGAACCGAACTCGTCCTACGAGTCGATCATCCTCCCCGCCTTCATAGTGCTGGGATCGGGGATGGCGCTTACGATGGCCCCGATGACCGCTGCGGTCATGGGTTCGGTCGACCCCCGTCATGCAGGGGTGGCGTCGGCGGCAACCAACACCACCCGGGAGCTGGGAGGGGTGCTCGGCATCGCCCTGCTGGGGGCGCTGGTCACCACCTCGTTCAGGGACCGCCTGCTCGAGAACCTGAGCTCAGCCGGTATCGGCAATACCGCGGCGCAGTCGATTGCCGACCGGGCATCCGGTAACGCAGCGGCCGGCGGCGGGACGGTGGAGGCGTTCCGGCAGCAGGTGCCCGCGGGGACCCCGGACACGGTTATCGCCCAGGTGGTCACTGCAGCCCAGGACTCTTTTGTCGACGCAATCCACTCCGGGCTGCTGGTTGCGGTCGGTTTCATGCTCCTTGCGGCGCTGGTGGCGGCGATATTCGTCCGCAGTCACGTCAGACACGGATATGTCGAAGAATCAGCTTTAGACGATTACGAGGAGGACGAGGTGCGCAAGGCAAAAAGAAGGGCCCCGGCGGTTGCGGGACAGCCGCAGATCGATCCGCGTACCGAGCAGGTTCTGAGGGAGGCGTTCGAACCTGCGCCGCCCTCGGACCCGGAGCCGATGCCCACCACCGAGTGGGCGCCCGACGAGCCCCCGAAGCCGGGCCGGTTAGAGCGCAGCGAGAGGCGCCGGTCGGCGGGGGTCAGCCCGGTTCGTTCAGAGGACACCCACTACCACCAGGAGTTCCCCGAGGCGTCACCTGCCGGCCAGGCGACTGAAGCAGATGCGGACGACGACGAACCTGCGACCTGGGCGACCTCCGGCGCCGACCCCTACAACCACCTGAGGATGCTCATGGTCGACCTGCCCATCAAGGCCGGAACCGGCGACGTGGAGCAGAACCTCCAGGAGGTGGCGCTCGCCACCCTGAACTACTACCAGTACGGCCTCTCCCAGCCCGGCGGGGACGCGCTTCCGGTTGGGGTGACCAACGGCGCCCAGTCGTCGACCCAGGAGGACATTGCGATCATGGCCGGCTACCTGGACCTCGAAAAGCGGTTCGGACGGGTGGACAACTCGTTGAAGACCGAGAGCGCCGCTTCCCACCTGATGGCGGCGCTGGCGAGCAGGGCCCTGCAGCTGGGGGCGGCCGGGGCGCGGAGCAATGGAGCGTTCGTCAGGGAGGCCGTCGCCGCGTGCCTTCAGGGCCTCCGGCTCCCATCCGCCGGGGCAACCAAACCATCGGGCGACGCAGACCCCGATCGTCTCGTCTACCGTCGAGGGACCCGGAGGACGCCGGGCTCGGACAGATGAGGCAGGCCGGGGTCCGGAGCGACATCCTCCTCGCCGCCGAGCGGCTGATCCTCGGCAGCGGTATCCAGGCGGCCACCACCCGGGCGATCGCCAAGGCGGCCGGCTGCGCCGAGGGCAGCATCTACCGCCACTTCCCGGGTAAGAACGCTCTGGTGCTTGAGGTCGTGGGCTCCTGTTTCTCCGAGTTCGCCGAGGCCCTGGACGACCTCTCCCGGCGAGCCGGCCAGGGCTCGGTGCTGCACAACCTCAGGGGGGTGGCGATTCGGGCACTGGGTTTCTACCGGGCGGTGCTGCCGGTGACCTCGGGCGTCCTGTCCGACCCGGTGCTACTCAAGGAGCACCGGACCTCGTTCAAGCCCGGAGACGCGGGGCCGGCGAAGGCCCTGGCCGACGTGTCGGACTACCTGCAACGCGAGCAGTCCCTCGGCCGGGTCGCCTCCGGAGTTGCAGCGGTCGACTGCGCCCGCATGCTCCTCGGAACCCTCTTCGCCCAGGCTTTTATGGAGGAGCTGACCGGCGAGCGGCGGGAGGACGGGGCCGTGGTGGAGGGCGTGCTGGCAACCTTGTGGGCGGCCCTCCGGCCGGTGGACGAGATGATCGCGACCTCGGCTTAGGAGCTTCTTTGCCAGGATTAACCCCTTGTTCATCAAATCTTCAGGCTGGCCCGGTACTTATGAATGCATGAATACAAAGCCGCTAAAGGCAACTCCCGTAATTGGTCTTCCCCGGCGCACCCGCACTGCGGTCGCCGGTCGCACCTGCACCCACGAGGATTGCAACACGATCCTCTCGGTCTACAACAAGTCGCAGTTCTGCTACACCCACACCAGATTGCGGCGCCCTCGAACGGCCCGCTAACCGAGCTGAGAGGCAGCGAACCGCCGGTTTGACGACGGTTCGCTGCCGGCACCATTTAGATTGAGCGGCGTGCACGGACACGGCCACGCCCACAGCCACAGCGGACACCGGGATGAGGTTCCCGCCCGAACCAGGCGCCTCCTCACCCTGGTCACCGTCCCGCTGGTGCTGCTGACCCTCCTCGGATTCGTCCTCCTCCGGCCGACCGAGCGGCTGGACCTCTCCTCCGCCGTCGAGCTTCCCACCGACCTCTACAACGGCACGGTCACTGCCATCAACCCGGTCGTTTGCCCCGGCCTGGAAAACGAGCCCCCCAACTGCCGGGAAGCCGAGGTCCGCCTTACCGAAGGCGCCAACGAGGGCGACACCGTCACCTTCGACATCGGCGACCCCAACGCCGTCCGGGTGGTCGAGGAGGGGAGCAAGATCGTCGTCGCCCGAACCGAGATCGAGGACGGCACGTTCGTCTACGACTTCTCCGACGTCCAGCGCGGCGTCCCGATGGCGGTTCTGGCCCTGATCTTCGCTGCGGTGGTGATTGCCCTCGGCCGGATGCGCGGGGTTGCGGCCCTGGTCGGCATCGGGGTGAGCCTGGCAATCCTGGTCCAGTTCGTGCTCCCTGCAATCCTGTCCGGACGAAACCCGCTGGCGGTGTCCGTGGTCGGCTCATCTGCAGTGATGTTCATCGCCCTCTACATGTCGCACGGCGTTAACGTGCGCACCACTTCGGCAATGCTCGGCACCTTGGCCAGTCTGGCGATTACCGCTCTCCTGGCATTGATCTTCGTGGAGTTGACCCAGCTGACCGGATTCGCCTCGGAGGAGGCAACCTACATCCAGGTCGCCAGCTCGAACATCAACCTGCAGGGCATCCTGCTGGGCGGCATCATCATCGGCTCGCTGGGGGTCCTCGACGACGTCACCGTCACGCAGGCGTCCGCGGTCTGGGAGCTCCACCTCGCCAACCCGGCGACGGGCGCCGCCGAGCTGTACCGGTCGGCGATCCGGATCGGCCGCGACCACATCGCCTCCACGGTCAACACGCTGGTCCTTTGTTATGCCGGCGCCGCCCTCCCCCTGCTGATCCTGTTCACCCTGGCCGAAGCCCGCCTCGGCGACGTCCTCACCGGCGAGCTGGTGGCCGAAGAGGTGGTCCGCACACTGGTGGGGAGCATAGGTTTGGTGGCTTCGGTTCCGATCACCACGGCGCTTGCCGTCCTGGTGGTCGGGGGGTCCCGCAGAGCGGCGACGGCCGAAGAGGTCGCAGCTTTCGAGTAGTAAAAACACCACATGTTGTGGACGCGCATTCCTGCCCCACAAGATGACTAAAATTGCTCCAACTTAACTCTGTTTAACACCGCTGATCGCGCTGCGCGCGGTGCTTAAATTAAAAAATGCCCACCCCCAAGCGGTCTTTCTTCGTCGTCTCATTGGCGCTGTGGCTCTCTTTGGTCGTATCGGCGACGCCCGCGATCGCCGGGCCGTTCCCGCCCCAGATGCCGACTCCGGAGGAGGCGGCCCGGCTCCAGGCCCAGGTCGCTGCAACGTCAGGCAAGCTGGCGGCTGCGCAGAAGGAGCTCGACCGGCTGGTGGCCGCCTACGAAGCCGGACAGACCGCAATGGAGAACCTCGGCACTGAGATCACCGCCGCCGAGGCCCGGCACGCCGCGCTCGAAGGGCAGCTGGTCTCGGTCCAGGGTTCGATCAACCAGCGGGCCTCCTCGAACTACCGGTCCGGCCCGACCCAGCTGGTGAACGTGCTTCTGGGCGCCCGCACCTTCCGGCAGCTGACCACCGCGATGGACCTGTTCGAGGAGGTCTCGGCCAACGACACCCAGACCCTCAACAACGTCCGGCAGCTCAAGGAGGAGACCGCCCGGCTCAAGACCGAGCTCGACGCCAAGAAGATCGAGCAGCAGCGGGCGATCGAGGGCATGAAAAAGCGCCAGCGTGACATGCAGGGCTCCCTCGCCGGCCTCGCCAAGCAGTACGAGGCGGTCAAGACCCAACTCGACAGCACTAAGGCCGGCTTCGCCTTCCCGGTCAAGGCCCCCTACTCGTTCGTCGACACGTTCCTGGCGCCCCGAGCCGGCTACCGCAAACACGAGGGCGTGGACATCTTCGCCATGTCGGGTACCCCTGTCCTGTCGGTGGTCAACGGAGTCATCGAGCAGAAGGGCGTGAACCCCCTGGGCGGCAACAAGCTCTGGGTCCGCTCCCCCGGCGACAACTGGAGCTACTACTACGCCCACCTGGCCGGCTACGCCCCCGGCATCGCCAACGGCACCAGGGTGAAGAAGGGGCAGGTCATCGGGTACGTCGGCAACACCGGCAACGCCAAGACCACCCCCGCCCACCTGCATTTCGAAACGCACGTCCCATCCGGGGCGGCCGCCAACCCGTATCCGATTCTGAAGAGGGTGAACCTGATCAAATGACAATCCTTGCGACCAAACTTCCGAGCATCGACGCCGAGCAGTTCAATCTTCCCGGCCTCCAGGAGTTCACCACTACCGACGCCTGGGTGTTCAACCCGTACTTCGAGCCGCCGGCCGATGTCACCGCAAGGCCGGGCCCCGGCCAGCTTCACTTCGGGGCGAACCAGGAGCAGTTGACGGAATCCCCGGCCGAGGCCTGCCAGCTGCCCCTGCTGCCCGACCCTCCGGTTTGGGAGGCCGAGCCGCCCAGGGCTCCGGCCCGCCCCCGTAAGGGACGGCTCGCGAAAAAACGCTCGAATCTGGGGCTCAGCCCGGGTCAGATGTCACTTTTTTAAGAGGGAAATTACAAACGTGTCACCCCGGGGTTCTAAGATAACGGGGTGAGTCCAGCCAACGCAGCAGCACTTCGAGACGCCGACCGGTTGAAGGAGTCCCAGGACGGGACCGCAGCCGACTCCCTGGTCCGCCTGTCGCCCTCCCGGGCCTCGGACTACAAGACCTGCCCCCAGCTTTTTAAGTACCGGGCCATCGACCGGCTGCCCGAGCCGGCCGACATCTACAGCACCCGGGGGACCATGATCCACGCGGTCCTGGAGCAGCTCTACCTGCTCGATCCCTCGGAGCGGACCATCGAGCGGGCGCGGGCGCTGATGGCCGAGGTGTGGGCCAACCTGAAGTCGGACCCGGAGTACTCCTCTCTGGAGCTGGAGCCGGCCGAGGAGGCAGCCTGGCTGGAGCAGGCGGACGGCCTGCTGGTGAACTTCTTCCGGGTCGAGGACCCCACCACCATCTCGCCGCACGAGCTCGAGTGGTGGGTGGAGCACCAGACCGATCTGACCCTGCTGAGAGGAATCATCGACCGGGTGGAGGTCATGCCGGACGGCGAGTGGGTGTTGAGCGACTACAAAACCGGCCGTTCCCCGTCCGAGACCTACGCCCTCGGTTCGTTCTTCGGCCTCAAGTTCTACGCCCTGGTGTGCTGGCGGACCTTCGGCAAGATGCCCAAGCTCCTGCGGCTAATGCACCTGAAGGAGCCGGAGATCATCACCCTGGTCCCAACGGCCCAGATGCTCAAGGGCCTGGAGAGGCAGCTGGACGCCCTGGCTCACGCCATTGTGAGGGCCAAGGAAAAGGACGACTGGCGGCCGCGGATGAGCCACATGTGCAACTACTGCCCACACAGGGCCATCTGCCCGGCCTACGAGTCCGAGAGGGCTGCAGAGTGCGTTTCACCTGTGGCGGCCGCTGCCCCGGTCCTGGTGCCTCTGAGCGGCCCCATCGCCCTGACCTCTCAAGCGGGATAACTCCAGAACCTACTGCCCTCGCCCACGAAGGGGTTGTTGACCCGCTCCCGGTCCAGCGATGTCGCCGGGCCGTGGCCCGGGTACACCGGCATCTCACCCAGCGGGAACAGACGCTGCCGGATCGACGCAAAGAGGGCGTCCTGGTCGCCGCCCGGCAGGTCGGAGCGGCCTACCGACATCGCAAACAGGGTGTCGCCTGAGAACAACATCCGGTCGTCGGCCGAGCCGGTCAGCAGGCAGATGCTCCCCTCGGAGTGCCCGGGTGTGTGGATCACCTGCAGCGCGTGCTCCCCCAACTTCAACTCGTCGCCGTCCGACAGCTTCGTGTCGACCTCCGGCGGGGGCGACGGGTCCTGGACGCCCAGGAACATCTCAAGGCTTGCCGGGAGCCACTTCAGAAGCTCCACGTCGTCCAGGTGCAGGTAAAACGGCGCCCCGGTGGCCGCCCGGAGAGCTTCGGCGGCCAGGACGTGGTCGAAGTGGGCGTGGGTGGCGACGATCGCAACCACCGTCAGGTCGTGGCGGGCAATCGCCTGGAGGATGCGGCCCCCGTCGTCCCCTGGGTCAAGGACCATCGCCTGCCGGGTAACCGGGTCGCCGACCAGGTAGCAGTTGCAACTTAGGTCGCCCAGGACCATATGCTCGAAGATCTTCAGTGCCATACCGAACACTGTAGCGAAGGAGTCCACCTTGGCAGGCCCGCCGGTTGAGATCGACATGTCCGTCAAGATCGACGCGCCCCCCGAGGTGGTGTGGAAGTACCTGGTGGATTGGGAGAACCTCGATCGGTGGATGATCGAGGGCAAGGGGTTCAAGGTCACCTCCCAGCACCGCGAAGGGGTGGGTGTGACCGCCGAGGCGACCATCCGCATCGCCGGCATCACCACCACCGACCCGGTGGAGGTCACCGGGTGGGAGCCGCCCGAGACCCTGGAGATCTCCCATCGGGGATGGGTGGCGGGAAAGGGCCTCATGGTCTGCAAGCCGGCCCCCTGGGGAACCTTCCTCTTCTGGCAGGAGACGCTCTACCCGCCGCTCGGGATTCCCGGCGCGATCGGCCTTCGGCTCTTCAAGCCGATCATGCGCAAGGTGTTCGAACGGGACCTAAGGCTGTTGAAGCAGCTGGTCGAAAAAGCACGGGCCGAGGGCGTGCAATAGGCTTCCATCACTGTGCCAGCCCGACAAAACGCCAAAGCGCTCTTCATCCGGTGGCTGTGGCTCGTCTACGTGCCGCTCGGCCTGCTCCTGCTGGGGCTGCCCCTGGTGTTCTTCCAGGTCCTCACCGGAGCGGGAGTGTGGGTGGTCGGGATTCTCTCCGTCTACTGCGTCGTGCCGATGAGGCTGCTGCTGGAGACCAGGCGCAAGGGGCTGGAGCTGCCGAAGCCCCCGGGCGCCAAACCCAGGACCCGGCCGGCCCGGCCCGTTCGGGACATGCCGCTGGCGGCCGAGGCTCCGGCAGAGCCGGTGTCGACGGCACGGGTCACCCGCCCGCCGGTGTCGGGCAAGATCAAGAGGCGCCGGGCGGTTGCCGGGGTGCTCGGGATCGGGGTCCTTCTGGGTATCGGGGGCCTGCTGTTCATCCTCGGCATGGGCAAGGCCAGCTCGGGTCAGCTGGGGCTACTGCTGATTGGCTTCGGCGGCTTTCTGATGCTGCTTTCGGTGACGCTGCCGACGTTCAAGATCGTGGACATCATGGTCCGGGCGATAGGCCGGATGGTAGTGAAAAAAGGCCCGCCGAACTCAAGGGCGACGGCAAAGTAGCAAGCCGGCGCAGTGGTCCCGGGAGCGGCTGGACGCTCCGCCCCGGTCCCTACGCCCCTCGTAGCAAACTACTTGGACGGTAGCTTCGTGCCCTTCTTCGCTCGCATCTCTGCGGCTTTGGCGCGGGCCTCGGCCACGCGGGCGTCGGTTCCCTTGGCCAGCTCCTCGTCGTAGGTCTTCTTACGAATCGCTGCGGCCTCCTCGGCTGACACGCCTGCTGCAGGCGCTGCTGCCGGTGCGGCTTCTGCAGGCGCTGCTTCGGCCGCGGGCGCTGCTTCGGCTGCAGGCGCTGCGGCCGCCTCGGCGGCTGCGGGCGGTGCGGCAGGTGCCGGAGCGGTTGCCGCCGGGGCGGCGGGGGTCGCCAGAGCTTCCTCTGCCCGCATGCGTGCCGCCTTGGCGCGGGCCTCGGCGACCCTGGTGTCGGTTCCCTTCGTCTGCTCGTCCTTCAGCACGGCCTGGTAGACCTTTTCCGGGTCCAGCGGCGGATCCGTGGGGGCCACCGGCGAAGCGGCGGCCTTGGGGGGAGCAGCCGGCGTCGGAGACGCAACCGGGGGTGCTGCGGCGGGGGCTGCAGGTGCTGCCGCGGGAGCCGCTGCGGGCGGCGGAGCGGTAGCCACTGCTGCTGCCGGACCGGCGGCTGCGACGGCCTTGATGGTCGGCGGCGGGCCCACCGGGGTGGGGGCGTCGCCGGCTGACTTGAGAGCGGGCAACAGGTAGGTCTTTGCGGCTGGGACCATGCCCAGGATAACCAGCAGGGCGATCAGAGCCGACAGGATCATGAAGGCCGGTCCGACCGGGGGCTCCTCGGGAGCTTCGACCGCGGTGACGTCGGTGGCCTCTTCTTCGCCCCCTCCCTCTTCGGACTCCTCTTCCCCTTCGCCTTCGGCTTCAGCCTGGTCCTCGGGGGCTGCGGCCGACTCTTCGGGGGTCGGCGTCTCTCCTCCGGCGGCGGGTGCTCCTGCGGCACCTTCAACCGTGATTGTGCCCTTCATGCCGAGAGCAACGTGGAATTGACAGTCGTAGGCGATCTCGCCGCCCTCCTCGACCGTGACGGTCTTCGTCTCGCCGGCGTTGATCAATGGGATGTTGATCTTTCCGTCTTTGGAGACGGCGTTGTGGGGCGCAACGCCGGTGTTCTTGAACTCGATGGTGTCGCCGGCCTGCGCAGTTGCGTCGACCGGGTCGAACTCGTTGTCCTTGGCCTCGATGGTGACTGTGGCGGCCTGCGCCGTGCCCGTCCCCAGAACGAGCATTAAGAAGACGGCAAGGGGGAGCAGCGTGCGGCGCATCGATCGAGCCTCCTTTAGGGGCAGGTCAAATAGCTAAAGTCTTTTTGGATTCTAAGTCCGCCCCAATACAGGGGGCGAATCGCGCGAAGCTTCAGGCCTGAATCGAGACCGGCGTTCCGGATGGAGCGAGGTCCTTTAGGCGCTGGATCGATTCGTTGTACAGCCTTACGCAACCGTTGCTGGAGTTTACGCCAACCGACGCCCGGTTGTTGGTCCCATGTATTGCCAGCTGGCCTATACCACCGCCGAAGTTGAAGTGAACCTCCGAGAATCCGGCGATGCTCAACATGTGCGCCCCGTAGGCGCCGCTGGTGTTGGCGAACGGGATCGAGATGTCGACGTAGTACTCGCCGACCGGCGTCGGGGTGGCGGCGGTGCCTATTCCCGCCGGCATCTCCATGAGGAGCTGGTCGCCTTTGAATGCCCTCAGCTTGTGGTCCGACTTGTCGACGACGATCCGGTTGGGGACCTTACGGATCCGCACGTCGGACGCCTTTACCCAGCCGGTGCTGCCGTTGGGCCTGACCGGCAGCCTCACGTGGAACCAGTTGCCCTCCTCCTTCAGCACACCCAGCACCAGCTGGACCCCCTCCCGCGTGGGGTTGGGGAGGGTCATCTTCGGGGTGGGGGAAGCCGGGCTCTCGAAGATCGGCATGCGGGCCCGGGCGGCGTCGGCCACCAGGTGGTCGGTGGGCGAGACGCTGAGCGACGCCGACACGGGGAGCTCGGCGTGTCCGATTATCCTGCCTGCGCCGGCGGCGATGCCCTTGGCCGCAGCGGCTACCGCCGGGACGCTGCCCACCAGAAGAAGGACCAGGACGATCCAGCCGGCGGCTGTCGTGCGGGGGCGGTTCAAGGTCTAGCGGTCCCGGAAGTTCATCACCCGGTACGCCTCGGCGTACTTGTAGTCGGAACCTTCCGCCGAGAAGCTGGCGATCAGCTTCATGCGCTCGGAGAACTGGTCCCCGAACTCGGGGGTTTGGGTGTAGTGGACCGAGACGGACTTGATCTTGTCCTCGAGCACGTCTTCGATGTCGACCCAGAAGTTCGGGTTGCCGGTCATGCCGAACAAGGCGGCTTTCAGGTGGTGCGGCTCGAACCCCTTGTCGTACAGCTCCTCCCGGTAGATGGGGAGGGTCGGTGCTCCAGGGCTGATGGCGGCGCAGAGCGCCTCGCCCACCTTCCGGTGGTCGGGGTGGTTGATGTACTGGTCGGCGAAAAAGTACATGGTGGGGTCCGGCCCGATAACGATGTCGGGCTTGTGCCGGCGGATCTCCCGGATCATGTCCCGGCGAAGATCGTGGGAGTCCTCGACCATGCAGTCCTCGTAACCCAGGAAGATGACATCCGACACCCCGGTGAGCCTGGCGGCTTCCCGCTGCTCGTCCATACGGGATGAGATCAGCGTCTCGCGAGCCATCGCGGGGTCGTTGGAGCCGTTGGCGCCGTTCGTCACCACGCACAGGACGATCTCTTTACCTTCGTTCACCCACTGGATGATGGAGCCGCCGGCCATGAACTCGGCGTCGTCCGGGTGGGCGAAGAAAACCAGTGCTTTGTTGAACTGCAGGTCAATCAAGGGGCGACCCTCCCGAACTCGACGAATGCCTCGTGGGTGGACGGCATCAGGCTGGCGAAGAATGCCTCGACAGCCTCGCCGTAGCGCCGGATCTCCCACATCGCCGCATCCGCGTTGCGCAGCGCGATGAAGTTCATGAGCGCTCTAGCGTTTACCGTCCAGTAGAACTCTGTGTACAAGCCGACGGGCAGCACGAAGCGGGCAATTTCCCGTGCCACTCCTTGCTCCAGCATACCCTGGTACGTGTCCCAAGCCTGCCTGTACTGGGCCGCCATGACGCCCCTGACCTTCTCCGCCACCTCGGGATCCATGGGCTCAAATGTGTAGGCTCCGGGCCTGCCGGTCTGGGTGCGGACCTGCTCCGGCGCCGGGACGTAAAAGGCGTCGATGGCCTCCGAGTACCTCAGGCTGTGCTCGTTGAAACTGCTCCACCGGTGGCGCATCCACTCCCTGCCGACTGCTATCGGGCACTTAACGTGAAAGCGGAACAGGTTGTGCTCGAACGGGGACGCGTGCTTCTCCCGCATCAGGAACCTAATGAGCTTGTGGTCCCGGTCCCCCATCTCGTCCTTTATCTGCAGAAAGGACACCCGCGCGCCGTTGACCACCGACAGATCGGTGGCCTCTGCCGCATCCAGGCGGACGAACCCGTGATCCAAAACGTCAATTTTGTCGCCTACACCTGGCATTTGAGCGCTCCTCAGATAATTCTTGTTGCTTGTGTTAAACAATCGCCCCAAGATAGGGACACCTGTGACAGTAAAACGATTCTCCATCCTAGTAGCGCTTTTGGCGGTTCTGGCCGTCGGCGCCAACGCGCTCGCCTTCATGTCGCCCGCCTCGGACGAGCCCACCGACTCCAAGACGGTGATCGCTCCCCCCGCCGCCCGGGCGGCGGCGCCGCTGGAGGTCATCGACGACGAACCTCCCCGGAGGGAGCCTCCGGTCAAGCCCTCCCCGAGCCCCAGCCCCGCGGCGGCGGCCCAGGACAACGGCATTCTCAAGGTCGGGTCGAAGGGCCCCGAGGTCGGCGCTCTCGAGCAGCGGCTCTCCGATCTCAAGTACCTGGTCGGCAAGGTCGACGGAAGCTTCGACGCCAATACCCGCCACGGGTTGATCGCATTCCAGAAGGTCGAGGGCCTCGGCCGAAGCGGAGTGGGCGACGCACCGACAATGGCCCGCCTGGCGACGGCATCGACGCCGGCCCCCAAGTACTCCTCGCCGGCCAACCACATCGAGGTCGACATCCCGCAGCAGACGGTTTACGTCGTCCGGGGCGGTGCGGTCAGCGCGATCCTGCCGACCTCTACAGGCACCAACAAGAACTTCACTGCCGACGGCTGGACCCGACGGGCGATAACCCCCAACGGCCGCTTCACGGTCACCCGCAAGATCAACGGCATGCGGATCTCCCCGCTGGGCGAGCTGTACAAGCCGTCCTACTTCAACGGCGGAATCGCCTTCCACGGCAGCGGCTCGATTCCTACTTCCCCGGCTTCGCACGGGTGCGTCCGCCTACCGATGGGCTTTGCCGACTGGTTCTTCAACGAAGCGGCCCCGGTGGGCCAGGTGGTCTACGTCCACGGGGGCCCGACCGGGCCGAACCCCCAGCCGACCATCGAGGACGCCCCGGCTCCCCCTGCGTCGATCCCGACCGAGTCGCCCGCCCCGGCGCCGCCGGTGGTCAGCATCCCGCCGGTGGTCGTCAACCCGCCGCCGGCGCCGCAACCGGACCCCACTCCCTCGGAGACCCCGGACTCGGACGACGACGAACCTTCGGACATCTTCGACGACAACGACGCCGGGAGCCTGCTGAACCCCTGAGGCCGGGGTTACTCCTCCAGGAACCGGTGCATGTTGCCGATGTGGGGCACCAGGGTCTCGCGCAGGGCGGTGGTCATCTGGCTGAGGTGGGTCAGGTCGTGGACCGCCCAGTAGTGGATGAGCTCGCCGACCCGTATGGTCCCGGCTACGTCGTGTTCGCCCTCCCGGCCGAAGTCGGCCTCGTCGATGGAACGCAGCCAGGCGGCGCTCTCCGCCCGCAGCGCCTCGAACTGGGCCAGTAGCTCCTCCAGGCTCCTCGAGGCATAACCGCCCTGCTCCAGGCGGGCCGGAGGGTCGATCGACCGGATCAGCGGCCGCTCCTCCTCCAGGATGCGCGCGATGCGCTCACGAAATGCGATGGTCTCCGCGTCGATCAGGTGCTCGAGGACCTGGCGGGCGCCCCAGACGTCGGGCTCGCTGCTATTCAGGCTCTCCTCGGACAGGCCGGCGAAGCAGCTGCGGACCAGCGACGGCGTGGCGCCGATGAGCGCGATCGCCTCGTCGACTGTTGCCGGCACGGAAGGGTCAGTCTTCTTTGGGCGATTCCGTCGAGGACTGCACGGGCGGGAGCGCCGGCTTTGCTCCGTTCTGGACTGCAACGTCAGCGTTGCGGGCGGCGACCGTCGAAAGCTCCTTCATGAGCTCCTCAAGCTGGTCTCCGACCAGCTCTTCACGCTCGATCAGCTCGTCGCGAATGCGCTCGACTGCGTCGCGGCGGCGTTCGAGGATCTCCCGGACCTCGGCCTTGCACTCCTTCAACAGCTCGTTGACCTCCTTGCGGACGTCCGGGTCGGAGAGCATCTCCGCCGAGCGCTCGACCGCCGGGCTGCCGTGGATGACCGCGTAGGAGAACAGGCGCTTGCCCATGCCCCAGCGGCCGACGTAGTTCAGCGCGAGGAGCGTGGCCTGGTAGAGGTCGCTGGTAGTGCCGTCGGTGGAGGTGTTGAACCAGACCTCCTCGGCAACCATGCCCGCCAGGAACAGCTTGATGGTGTTGGTGACATCGTCCTTGGTCTGCGTAAACCGCTCCTCGAGGTCGACCGAGTAGACCATTCCGAGAGCTCCGGAGTCCCGCTTGACGATGGTGATGATCTGGATCTGCTGGTCCGCTGAGAGCAGCTCATGGCTGACGACGGCGTGACCGGCCTCGTGTACGGCGGTCATCAGCTTCTCGCGCGGCGTGTAGGTGACGCTCTGCTTCAGCCCGATGTCGTCGATCATCTTGGCCGACCAGATGTCCTTCCAGGTAAGGGAATCCCGCCCGTCCTGGAGGGCGATGATCAGGCCTTCGTTGATGATGTTCTTGATGCGGGCCGGAGAGTAGTGGATGGTGGCCTGCGCGAACTTGTCGAGGTCGATTTCCTCGTGCTTGACCTTGTCCAGGTAGTACTTGATGACGTCCTTGCGGCCGTCCTTGTCCGGAAGGCCGATGTGGATCTTGCGGTCGAAGCGGCCCGGGCGGAGCAGGGCCGGGTCGAGGTCGGTGGAACGGTTGGTCGCACCGATGACCAGGATGTTGTACTGCGGGATCTTGGGCTTGAGGCCGAACAGCCGGCGGATGTGCCGTTTAAGGCCGCGGGGCATGATCATGCCGTCCATCTGGATGAGCAGCTCGTTGATGGCGCCGCCGCCACCGCCGCCGCCCATTCCCATCATCATCATGCGGCTGATGGTCGGCTCACGGTCCACCCCCGTCTTGCGGGTCATTGCCATGTTTCCCCCGCGGGAGCCGATTGCGTCGATCTCGTCGATGAAGATCACGCATCCGTCGTACAGCCGGGAGAACTTCTTGGCCTTGCGGAAGAGCATGGCGATCTGCATAATCCCGGCGCCCATGATGGCGTTGGTGAAACCGCTGGCGGGGGCGTAGATGAACGGAACGCCGACCTGGCCGGCTACCGCCTTGGCCATCAGCGTCTTCCCGGTTCCCGGAGGGCCCTCGAAGAGCAGGCCGTGCGGGGGGTAGCCGCCGATCTTCTTGAACTCGCGAAACCCGCGGAACAGCTTGACTACCTCCTGGACGGACTCGACGACCGGCTTCTGGCCCCGGACGTCCTCGAAGGTGGTCTCGTACTCCTTGGGGTAGATGACGTACTTCCGGCCCCTTCCGAGGAACCACATCATTCCGGCCAGCTGAATGACTATGAAGAACAAGAGCTGGAGGAAGAACATTGCGCCGGTGGTCAGGCGGGAGAGCACGTCGAGAGGTCCGCATTCGCGGACGCCGGTTAGAGGGTCTCCGCAGGTGCCCAATAGTTGAATCGCCCACGAGATGCTGGTGTAGAAGAGCACCACGACCGCGATCTTGGGCAGCCAGTACTTGAGTTTGTTGCGAAAAACCATCGGCAAAAGTCCCCTTCAGAGTCGGCTATCCAGTATAGGTGCCGCCTTGTTTCAAGCAGTCACCGCCGAGCCGCTTCTAACTTGGCTCCTTCTTGAGGTCAATGGTCGATAAGTCGTCGGAGTCGAAGGTTGGGAACACAAAGCCGCACGCGTCGAAGATCGCTGCGATCTTCTGCGGGTCCCAGCCCTCGCGCCGCAGGTGCAGAAGCAGGTTGATGGGGGCGAAGTCCCGTCCGCAGTAGGGACAGTAGGCCCAGTCGCCGGGCTGCTCGCCAAGGTGGCTGCCGCAGTAAAGGCAGGCGGCCGGTCCGGGGTTGCGGTCCTCGGGGTAGGACTCGTAGCCGTCGAGGAAACCACGGGCGTAGTCCCAGCTGACGTACTCGTCGGGGTTGGGCTCCCACGCCGGCTCGTGCACCGGCGTGGTGCCGCTTTCGAGGATCTGCTGGAGGTTGCCGGCCAGAAGGTCCCAGCCGAGGTAGTGGTCGTCGTCGCAGTCGGGGCAGAAGACCACGACTCCCCGGATGCCCCGGGATGCCAGCACCGCCTTCAGGGTCCGGACGTCCACCAGGTCCTGGCTGAGGGCGTCCCTCTCCGCGGCGTCGATAGGACCAAAGTCGTCCGGCCCGAAGCCCGGGTCATCGATATGCTCTTCAGAAGGCATAGCCTCATTATTGTACTTTCGAATGACAGGCACTTTTAAGGAGGCCATTTCTTGGAGATTAGTATCGGCGTAGTGGACTCCCCCAAGGAGATCACCCTTGAGATCAAGGAGGGTCTCGACGACCTGGTCAAAAGGATCGACGGAGCACTGACGGGCGGTACCACGGTGCTCTGGCTCGAGGACGAGAAGGGCAAGAGGATCGGTATTCCGGCAGCCAAAGTCGCCTATGTGGAGATCGATCCCGAAAGTGCGCCGCGATCGGTGGGCTTTAAGCGATAATCCCCCCATGCTCGGCCCCCCGGAATCCCACGCCTCACTTCTGAGGGCCCGCCGCGGCTATCTGGGCATCAACGGCGCCGAGGGCGCCACCGAGGTGCTCCCCGTCTGCTTCACCTGGGCGGGCGAGACCATCTGGATCGTGGTCGACCGCAGGCCGGGCAGCCCGTTCCTGGGCCGGCGCCGGGGTATTGAGGGAGGCCCGAAGGTCACCTTCATGGTCGACCGCTGGGACGAGGACTGGGACCGCCTCCAGTGGCTGGTCGCCAAGGGACAGGTGACCGTGCTCGACCCCGGTCCCGAGGAGGACGGGGCTCTCAGCGCCTTCGAGAGCAAGTACCCGCAGTATCTGACCTACCCGATCCAGGAGGGCTCGATCGTCCGCCTGGACGTAGAGGAGTGGACCGGCTGGGACGCCCTGGACTACGACGAAGGGTAGGGGACGGGAGCGGACGCGGACGCCCGGGAGCGGGTGGACGCCTCCGCCTGCTAAAACCATTGACGACGCCGGCGCAGGGCCCACCCGCTCCCTAGTTGACGGCGCCCCGGTGCTCCCTATTGGGCGGTCAGGTTACAAACTCAACTTCGGTTTCGGCTTGTCGTCGCCTTTCGGCCACTCGACCTTTTTTTCCGGGATCTTGAAGGCGTCCTCCAGACTCCCCGCCACCTTCGGGGCCTCCAGATCCTCCAGCCCGCGGCGGCCCTTGATGTTCCCGGCCGCTTTCAGCACCTCGTCGAGCGTCTTCTTGGGGGCGCCGTAGATCCGGATCCTCAGGGCCGCCAGCACCTCGGCGTGCTCCTCGATCAACCCCGAGGTCCGGTCCAGCTCGCTCAGGACTTGTTCTGCTTTCCGGAGAAGGTCCTCGTCGCTCATTGGCGCCCCCTTTGCTTACTTTCTTTACAAAGTCTCGTGCCGGCGGCTCGTTAGCAAGGTGAGACTCTGCCTCAGCCGCCGTCCTTCAGGTGCTGGGTGATCTGCTCCATCCGCTCCTCGACGGAGCCCTTGATCGTGGTGTAGTCGATATCGTGCGACCTCAGCAGGCGCAGCAGGCGCTCGTCGATCTCCGCCTGGAACGCCGGGTCGTCGGGACGCAGTCCGTCAAGGACGATCGGGAACTCGATGGGCAGGTAGAAGACGTGGCTGTAGTTGCCCCGTAGGCGCCGCTCGGCGAGCTTCACGCACTCGTCCCAGAGGGCGGTCTCCTTGCAGCGGGGCTGGTTGTCCAGCACCCAGCCGGCGTAGGCCATGACGTCGATGAGGGAACGGTCCCCGACAAACTCGTCGGTCGACAGCTCGTTGTTGTACTGCTTGAGGAAGATCAGGGTCTCGGTTTCGGGGGTTGCGTCCTTGTCGAGCTTGAAACCGAGGTCGATCACCTGCCTGGCCGTCTCCGGCAGCAGGGGCAGTTCGAGGTGTTGGGACAAGAGTTCGCCAAGCGTCGTCTTGCCGGTGGAAAAACTTCCGATGAGTGCTATTCGTCTGTGCATCCGACGATGTTATCTCGCCAAGCGGCCGGCGACGCCCGGTTTGCGCCGCGCCCCGAGGGGTAACCTTCGGGTTTCCCACCAGGCGTCCAGACCGAGAGGACCGCATCGATGGCCGAGGGCCACACCATTCACCGCCTCGCCCGCGACCTGCAGGAGCTGATCGGGCCTCCCCTGTCGGTCTCGTCGCCGCAGGGCAAGTTCCCCGAGTTCAGGACCTTCAACCGCAAGCGGCTGCGCAGCACGGACGCGCTGGGCAAGCATCTGCTTTTGTACTTCGACCCGGGCTTAATCCACGTCCACCTCGGCCTCGTGGGCAAGTTCGTGCGGATCCAGCCGCTCAGCCCGCCCAAGCTCCAGGTCAGGATGCGGTTGTCGACCGCCGAGGTGGCGTGGGACCTGCTGGCGCCCAACAACTGCGAGATGTGGACCGAGGACGACGTCGAGAAGCTGAAGAGCCGGCTCGGGCCCGACCCGCTGGACCCGCACGCGGACCCCGAGCGGGTTTGGGAGACGCTCGAACGCTTCTCCGGACCGATAGGGGCAGCGCTTCTCGACCAGTCGGTGATCGCCGGAGTCGGCAACGTCTACCGGGCCGAGGTGCTGCTCGACGCCGGGGTCCACCCGGCTCGCTCTGCCTTCGAGGTGTCCCGGGAGGAGTTCGACGTGATCTGGGAGTCGCTGCGCACGCGGATGGCCCAAGGAGTCGAGGACGGCCGCATCATCACCGTCGAGACCCCCGAAGGGTTCGACCGCAAAAGCCTCCCCGAGGCCGAGGCCAGGTACCTCTACAAGCAGACTGACTGCCGGCGATGCGGCTCTCCGGTCGAGGTGCTGACCGTCGGCGGCCGCACCGCGTACGCCTGCCCGAAGGAGCAGTCCTAACCGCCGGGCTCCGGCTGGCAGTGCGGACACCAGTAGGTAAAGCGCTCGACCAACGGGTCGCCCTGCATCCCGGTGACGATACGGGTGCCGCAGCGCCGGCACGGCTGGCCGCCCCGGGAGATCACCCAGCGCCGCTGGCCGGGCGCGGTGTTGCCGGTGGTGGACTGAGCCGCGTGGTCACAGCTGAGCTTCAACAGCTTCTGGGCCAGGAGGAGGACACCGGCCAGGTCGTTCACCTGGTTGACCGGGGTCCAGGGGTGAAGGCCCTTGAGGAACAGGGTCTCGTTCTTGTAGATGTTGCCGATCCCCGCCAGGTTCCTCTGATCGAGCAGGGCTTCGCCGATGGCCAGGTCCGGTTTGGCGTTGATCCGGGCCAGCGCCTCTTCGAGGTCCCAGTCGGGGCCGAGCAGGTCGGGGCCGAGGTGTCCCACCGCCCGGTCCTCCTCGGCGGTGGGCAGCAGCTCGACTATCGCCAGGCGGTAGCCGACCGCCGTCCAGTCGTCGTTCTTCAGGATCGCCCGGATCTCGTGGGACGGCCCGCCCCGCCACCTGGTTTCGGGCTTGTAGAGGTGCCAGGTCCCCTCCATCTTGAAGTGGGTGTGGAGGGTGATGCCGGCGTCGGTGCGGGTGAGCATGTGTTTGCCCCGGGGAACGACCTCGGTCACGGTCTGGCCGGACAGGTCGGCGGTGGCGTGCTGGGGCACCCGGAAGTCGGTGGAGGTCAGGACCCTGCCGGCCAGGGCTTTGTTCATGGACCGGGAAGCCCGGAAAACCGTGTCCCCCTCAGGCACCGGGCACCTTTCTGGTTGTTGCCGGCCGGCCCTGTGCCGGTCCGCTCGTCAATTGTCCGGCATCGTCCCCGGGACGCGCCGGCGGCGGCCGGTTTCTCCGGCCGCCGCTCGGGGCGGGGGCGCTACTTCCCGACGGCCTTCAGAACCTTGTCGACACCGGCGCCGTAGCGAAGAGCGCCGGTTGCCACCTGGCTGACGATGTCCTTGGTCTCGGCCAGCATCTCGGTGACGCCATCGAGATGGCCGGTGAGGATCACGCCGTCGACCAGGATTTGATCGATGTGGCCCTTGATCTCCTGAATCGGGTTCAGGATCCGGTTGAGAAGAAAGATCTCCGCCGGGATGGCGATGAGCATCAACAGGGCAATTCCCCATAGCACTGCGGGACCCATATCCACTCCTCCTTCAACTCGACTGTCGAAAAAGAGCTGAGAAGGGCCGCCCCGGGGCGGGGGCGGCCCTTCAAACCTGCATCAGGCGGCGCTCTGGTCGCCGGCCGGAGCCTCCTCCGGCTTGGCCTCGATGGTCTGCTGCTGCGCCTGGCCCTCGTCGATCTGGACCGGGATCTTGCGTGCCGTAGCGATCCGGGCGGCGTTGGGCACAACCACCTCCAGGACTCCGTTGCGGTGGACCGCCTTGATGTCGTCCGGGTTCACTCCCTCCGGAAGCGGGACACTCCGCTCGAAGGAGCCGTAGCTGGTCTCCATCCGGAAGTAGTTGGCGCCCTCGTCCCGGTTCTCGTAATGCCGCTGCCCGCGGATCCGGAGTACGCCGTCCTCGGCGGTGATCTCCACGTCCTTCTCGGGGTCGACACCGGCCAGCTCGGCCCGGATCACCAGGTCCGAGTCCCGGCTGAAGACGTCAACTGCGGGCATCCACGCCTTCGCCTGACGTCCGGCGATCCTTTGGGGGGTGTCGAAGCCGGTCTCCCCAAACACGCCCTTTACCAGCTGATCCATCTGCCGCTCCAGGTCGGACAGCGCCGACCATGGACTGAGTCTGCTCAGCAATGCCATGCGTTCTTCACCTCCATTCCTCTAGTGTTCCGAAAAATCCGCCATAAATAACGGCTCCGGGAGGGCCTCTTATTCCCGGAAATCCGGAAATTTTTTGCGACTCAAAGGCCGATGGGAGCTGCAATTCTGGGGAAGCTGGTTGCCGGGACACACAACCTTCGATTTGGCCGAGGGCCCGACTGGTGCGCCGGAAACTCAGAGTTCCAACCGAGCTGTGACT
>DASTUJ010000189.1 GCA_035759705.1 Actinomycetota bacterium
TGGAGCGGATGGACGCCATGATCAGCGAGACCGACGACAACGGGCTCCCGGTGGCGTACAACCGGGTCGCCGGCGTGGTGGTGACCGGGAACGAGGACGGCGCCCACCACGTGATCTCCCAGGTGGCGCAGGGCTTGATCGACATCGGCTACACGGTCCCCGGCCAGGCCTGGACCTACTGGAACCGCGGCCCCGGCCCGGGTCCGAGCTACCTGGAGAGCGACGAGAAGCACGAGTGGTCCGAGACCACCGGCCGCACCGCGGCAGGAGTTCTGCTGGCGGTCGCCAAGGCGCTGCAGGCGAACCCGATCCCTCCCGACGCCTACAAAGCCTAGTGGCCAAGAAGATTGCCTCGGAGCTGCTGGTCGAGCGGCTGATCGACTGGGGAGTCGACACGGTCTTCGGACTTCCCGGCGACGGGATCAACGGGATCATGGAGGCCCTGCGGCGGCACTCCGACCGCATCCGGTTCGTGCTGGTCCACCATGAGGAGTCCGCCGCCTTCATGGCAACCGGCTACGCAAAGTCCACCGGCAAGCTCGGCGTGTGCCTGGCGACCTCCGGGGGCGGAGGCCTGCACCTGCTTAACGGCCTCTATGACGCAAAGCTGGACCACGTCCCCGTTCTCGCCCTGACCGGGATGCAGGCCACCCAGCTCCTCGGCACCGGCTACCACCAGGAGGTGCACCTGGAGAAGGTCTTCGAGGACGTCGCCGACTACAACGCCGTGGCGTACATCCCGGGTCAGATCCCCGCTCTGGTGGACCTAGCGGTCCGGACTTCGCTGTCGATGAAAACCGTCTCGCACATCACGTTTCCCGTGGATCTGCAGGAGGCCGACCCGGAGGAGTCGCCGTGGCCCGGCGGCCTGGGCCTGGCCGGAATGCCCGACACCTCCAAGGTCTATCTCCCCTCCCCAGTCGTCCCGGCGGCGGCGAACCTGCAAAAGGCTGCCGACCTGCTGAACAGGGGCGAGAGGGTCGCGATGCTGGTGGGCGCCGGGGCCCTCGGCGCCGGGCCGGAGGTGGCCGAGGCGGCCGAGATCCTCGCCAGCCCGATCATCAAGACCCTGCCCGGCAAGGCGGTGGTCCCGGACGACCACCCGTTGACCACCGGCGGGCTCGGGCTGCTCGGGACCAAGGCGTCGACCGAGGCGATGGAGGGCTGCGACACGATCTTTATGGTCGGCACGAACTTTCCCTACACCAGCTACCTTCCGGAGGAGGCGGCCGGCGTGCAGATCGAGAGCGACGCCCGCCGGGTGGGCAACCGGCTTCCCATCGACGTGCCGCTGGTTGGCGACGCCAAGGAGACCCTGAAGGCGCTGACCCCCCTCCTGACCCGGAAGACCGAACGCAGCTTCCTGGAGAACGCGCAGCAGGGCATGGCGAAATGGCGGGAGAAGATGGCCGGCACCGAGGACCCCAAGCGCTCCCCCATCCAGCCGCAGTACCTCATGAAGGTCATCGACGAGCTGGCCTCCGACGATGCGATCCTCTGCGGCGACTCCGGCACCAGCGCAACCTGGGCCGCCCGGCACTTTCACATCCGGGGCAACCGGCAGTTTCTGATCTCCGGCAACCTGGCGACGATGGCGGCCGGGCTCCCCTACTCGATAGCCGCACAGTGGGCGCACCCGGGCCGCCAGTGCATCGCATTCGTCGGCGACGGCGCCTTCGCCATGCTCATGGCCGACTTCCTGACCGCGGTGCGCTACGAGTTACCTGTAAAGGTGGTGATCCTGAACAACGGGCTGCTCGGGCAGATCCTCTGGGAGCAGATGGCGCTGGGCTATCCGGAGCACGGCGTCCGCTTCGAGAGGCGTTTCGACTTCGCCCCCTGGGCCACCGCCTGCGGCGGGTTCGGCGTCACGGTCGAGGACCCGGCGCAGGTCCGTGGGGGGATCGAGGCCGCTTTCGCCCACCCGGGACCGGCGGTGGTCGACGTGCTGGTGAACCCCGACGAGCCCCCGATGCCCCCCAAAGTCTCATACGAGCAGGCGAAGGGCTTCGCCGAGTCGTTCCTGAAGGGCGAGTTCCGGCGAACGACCATCGCCTCGACGCTGTTTAGGGACAAGCTGGACGAATTCAGGTCGTG
>DASTUJ010000190.1 GCA_035759705.1 Actinomycetota bacterium
ACAGTCGAGGACGACTTCGGCGACCCGGTGGAGGGAGTCGACGTGGCCTTTGAGATCCAGTCCGGGCCGAACGCTCCGGGCGGCGACTCCGGCGTCACGGCGGCCGACGGAACCACCGACTTCACCTACACCGGGGTCCAGGGCCTCGCGGGGCTGGGGCAGGACGATATCCAGGCCTGCTTCACCAACGGGGCCGGCACCCAGGTGTGCGACGACGCAACCAAGGACTGGGTGGACACCACCCCGCCGGTGGTGCAGTGCGTCGAGACCACCAACCCGGCGGGCAATGTCCCGGTCGCCGGCGCCAACCCGAAGAGCGGACAGAACCCCGACGGGTTCTACGAGCTAATCGCCACCGACGCAGTCGACCCGAACCCACAGCTGACCGTGTCCGATGACGGCAGCTCGGCGACCTTCGGCCCGTTCGCCAGCGGGACGAGGATCAAGCTGACCCAGGCCCCGGGTGCCACGCCCAACCAGAAGCCTGGACCGGGAGCGGTCGACTGGCACATCACCACCAACGGGGACGCCCTGGTGACCGCCACCGACGCATCGGGCAACGTCTCGGCACCCGTCTCGTGCCGGGTAGCCCCGCTACCGAAGTAGGCACCTACCGCTGCATTGCAGGGCCCCGGCATCAAGCCGGGGCCTTCGCAGCACCAGCCGAGCCAACCGTGGAGCGGCTCCTAGGGCGTAGTTTCAGTAGCGAGGCTGTGGTAGGTCCCGGCAGCGACGCCGGCCGCCCCAGGGTTACCGATGGGGGTTGGGCGGTGGCGGTCGGTGGTTGTGCCGTCACCCAGCTGGCCCAAACCGTTCCATCCCCAGGCGGAAATGCGCCCGTTGGTTACGCCGAGCGAGTGAGCCAGACCTGCGGAGACATTGGTCAGCGCGCCGATTCTTACCGGCGATGGGCGGTCGGCGATGGTGCCGTCACCCAGCTGGCCAAACGCATTCCAGCCCCAGGCGTAGGTGCCCTGCGCTCCTGTCGCCAGGCTGTGGGCATAACCGGCCGAGACCTGCTCAACGTTGATCGGAGCTTTCAGCTTGACCGGGAGGGGCCGGTTGAAGGTGCCGGAAGCGCCGACCTGGCCGAAGCCGTTCCAGCCCCACCCCCAGACGTTGCCGGCCTGGTCGACCGCCAGGTTGTGGAAGCCGCCGGCGGACACCGACTTGAAGGCGGTCCCCGTCGACACCTTTACCGGAGCGTTGTGTTGAGCAGTGCTCCCGTTTCCCAGCTGGCCGAAGCCGTTCCAACCCCATGACCACACCGTTCCGTCCTTTTTCAGGGCAAGGTTGTGCAGGGTGCCGGCTGAGATCGCGGCGATGTCGCTCAGCCCGGATACCCGTACGGGTGTCGGCGACGAGACTGTCGAACCATCGCCCAGCTGTCCGAAGGGGTTCCATCCCCAGGTCCACACGCTGCCGTCCTTCTTGAGCGCCACGTTGTGATACCAACCGCTGGAGATGGCCACAACGTCGGTGAGACCATTTACCCGGACGGGAGTGTGCCGGTCGGTGGCCGATCCGTCCCCCAGCTGGCCGACACCGTTCCATCCCCATGACCAGACCGTGCCGTCTTCCTTCAGGGCCGCCGAGTGGAGGATGCCGGCCGACTGCTGGGTTATACCGCTCAGGTTGGACACGGAAGCCGGCTCACGTCCGTCGACCAGACTTCCGCTCCCCAACATTCCAAAGGCGTTCCATCCCCAGGCGAGGGGCTTGCCCCCTGCCGGGGCCTGCGTAGTTGGAGAAGGACTGGGCGACGGAGAGGGAGAGGGGCTCGGAGAGGCGCTGGGTGACGGGCTCGGGCTGGGTGACGGGCTCGGGCTGGGTGACGGAGAGGGGCTCGGAGAGGGGGTCGGAGTGACGTCGGGAGAAGGGGGGGTCCAGAAGACGGCCCGGTCGTTGGAGATCGTGTAACCCACGGCCCGGCCGCCCGACAGCAGTTGGGCACCCATCATTCCCGACGGCCATATGTTGAGGATGCCGGGCTCGGTCATCCCGGTCACCTCCACCTGGAAAACGGTGGGGCCGCCGGTGATCTTCACCTGGAGGTCCCGGTAATCCTCGATCACCGTGCTCCCCGCCTTGTTCACGTATTCGGAGAGTCCGCTAACCGGTTCGCTGTACTCCAATGTGAAAAAGATTGAGCCGCCCGAACCGGGGTCCTGCTGGCCGGGTGCCTGATTGATGGCAAGCGTTATCTCTTTGGGAGGCGGAGGGAGCCACTCGACCTTGTCGGTGTTGCCCCACGAGCCTGAGTCCCTATTGACCCTTCCCTGGGAATCCACCGCCGAGCCGGCCGGAATCGACACCTCTACCACCCCGGGGCCGGTCATCCCTGTGACGGAAATCCTGTACTCGCTGGGGCCTCCGGTCACCTCAGCGTGAAGGTTCCCCTGCGCCGTCGACCTATCGAAGCGAACATCCGACGCGTCGAAGCCGGTGACCTCGTCGGTGAAATTCGCTCTGAACTCCATCGGCGCCATTCCGTCGCTGCTCCCGTCGACGAAGACGGACAGGTCCTCGTTGGGGATCCAGTCCAGCCACTCGTTCGGCGGCTTGTAGGCCGGAACGGTCGCGGCGAGGCTGGCGTTTCCCGCATGATCGAAGGCTGCTCCGGCCGGAATGTGCATGTCCACCGACCCGGCAGTTGTAAGTCCGCCAACGGCAATAAAGTATTCGCTGGGCCCACCGGTGATCGTCGCCCGAGGCGGACCTCCGGCGGTGGTGCCTGCGAAGCTCAGGTCCGATTCGTCAAAGCCCGTAACCGCGTTGTCGAACCTCGCGATGAAGCCAATAGGGTCACCTCTCGCCGTATGCAGGTAGTAGGGCTGAGTCAGTTTGAGCCCCGGGGGCGATTCCGGCGGTGCCCACGAACCTTCGCCGATCTCGATCACGAAAGCGCCGCCTCGTTCCCTTCGCAGGCCGGGAATGAGCTCCTGGCCGAAGCCCGCGGGGAAACGTTCTTCGGAGTCGGAGCTGTATCCCGAAACAATGGGGTTCCCATTGGGGGCTATCGAGACAGAGTTGGAGATGCCACGGTTGCTGTCCGCCACATAGGTCGCCCACTCGATGCCGGACCCGGACGGGTTGACCTTCACCGCATAACCGTCGCCGTCGTCGGAGTACCTCTGGTTTGGCCCCTCGTACCCGGCCATCCCGTTACCGTCGGGGAAGGAAAGCTGGCTCGACCAGGTTTGTCCGACGATGTAGGCGGCGCCCCGGCCGTCGACCGCAACCGCACCGCCCATCTCGCTCGACTTGCCACCGATGTATCCGGCGTAGGCGAAGGCCTCGGCTTGTCGATCGATTTTGACCACGAAACCGTCCGCCGACCCGTTGAAGGTGCGATCTGGGCTCGGAAGGGCCCCGATGCCGTCCCCGTCCGGAAAGCTGACCTCCCTGGAGTGGGTGGTGCCGGTGACGTAGGCGTTGCCCGCGACGTCGAGCGTGATGTCGGTCGGGTAATCATCGCGGCGGCCGCCGATGAACGATGCGGTTACAACCCGGCGGGCGTCGGGCGACACCGTCAGGTAGTAACCGTCGACGTCCCCGTTCGGAGTCTGGTCGACGCCCGGGATACTCCCGATTCCATCGCCATCCGGGAAGGATTGTGGGTCCATTTTCAGGGTGCTTCCCACCACGTGAGCGACTCCACCGCCGTCTACGTGGATCCCCGTAGCGCTTCCCGCAGCAAGGTAGGAGGCGGAGTCGTAAGCCGTGCCGGATGGATTGAGCTTCACCAGGAAGGCCCTGAGGTCCAGGGAGCTCGCTCCTTCGATCGGGGCGGTCTCGAGTCCGGTGACGGCGCCCCTCGATTCCCCGTAGGGGAAGGTCTGTCTGGGTGACCACGTCTCCCCGACAATATGGGCGCTTCCGTCGGGGCCGACCGCGATGCCCAGTGGCGTCTCGTCCCCCGTTCCGCCGATGACTCCGGCGTACTCCAAAGACGTGCCTGAGGGGTCCAGCTTCGCGGCCCAGCCGTCGAGCCAACGAGTTTTCCTGTAGCCGGCATCGAACCTGGGCAAGGCGGAATCCGTGCGTAGGAAGGTCGATCCGTCGTCCGTCGTGCCGGTGACATATGCGGCCCCCGCAGCATCGATGGCAATCCGGGAACCGATGTCGTCTCCGGCTCCACCTAGGAAGGTCGCGTACACGTACTCGGTCGCATCCGGGTTCAGCTTCGCGACAAATGCGTCGGTTGAACCGTTGCTGCTGGAATCGAAGCCGGGAACGCCCCCCGGAGCCCCGGGCAGATCGGAAAGATCGGACCCGGAAGAGGTGCCGATTGTGTAGAGATACCCGTCGCCGTCCATCACCGTCTGAGTGCCTCCGGACGCAAGCAGGCTCGCCGACTTGTAGATAACCGGGTCGATCACCAAAACGCGGCTTGGATCGTAGGCGCCGACCACGAAGCCAAACTCCCCCGCATCCGCAAGGTCAAAGGAGGTGGCCACCTCGGTTCGTCCGCCTCCGCGGTCCTGATAGGAGTAGGGCGCCGGGTCGGTGAGAGTCATGACGGGGGTTGCAACCTCGAGAGAACCACTCTTCAACGAGACCGAATCTGCTCCGGTCCACGAGAACCGGACGAGGGAGGGGTCTGCCCCGGGTTTCACGATCGCCTGATACTTCAGCTGGCCGCTGTCGCCGAAGAACTCCAGGTCGATGCCGGGCCAGAGGTTTGAATAGGTGAGCTTCGAGCTTGAGGAGACCGCGTCTTTACCCGGACTCTCTCCCCGGTCGACGAGGTTGACCGGGGCGCCGGACCCTCCCGGCACGGTTGGCCGGGCTCCGACGAATGCAAATTCCAGGCGGTGGCGCGCGCCGTCTTTCGTGAGGTCCAACCGAACACCCGAGTCCGTAAAGCCGATGGTGGCATCCGGGGCTCGAAGGTAGAAGACCGCTTCGCCGTCGACCTCCCCCCGGTTGGGGGCGAAGTTCAAGGGCAGATTGCTCAGGTCGGGAAAGGCGGAAGGGTGTGCACCAGGAGTTGCCGACGAGTACGCAGGGGAGGGCGGGAAAACCATCGTCACGGCGACGAGCATCGAAAGGACTACTGCGAACGTCGCGCAAAGGGACAGGTTAGGTGTTACTCGCCCGCCCCGCCCGACTCCGATAGCCACGATAAGTGGCTTACTTGATCGCATCACCGGTATGTATCGGCAGATAGTCGATTTGGATCAGGAAAGATTTGGTAGAGGTACCCCCGATTACGAACTCGGGTCCCCAGGCACATCACCGCCCGGAACAGGTATCTTGAGGGTCCGGTCGCCGCTCGGCCGCATCAACCGATCCGATCCATGGAGGTACCGCATGACTGGTGGCACGCGCTCGGCGTCTTCCCGTTCACTGGCCGAGTTACGCAAAGAGCTGGCCCAGGTCATCCTGGACTTCGGCTACGAACGACGGGAGGAGCCGTTCCAGCTCTCGTCGGGCGGCACCAGCCACGACTACATCGACGCCAAGCGGGCAATCGCCAAGGGGAGCCGCTTCGGGCTCGTCGCCGAGGCGATTCAGGCGCTGGCTGCCCGGCACGGCGTCAGCTTCGACGCTGCAGGCGGCATGACCATGGGCGCCGACCCCATCGGCGTGGCGGTGGCGATGCTCACAGACACCGAGTGGTTCTCGGTCCGCAAGGCGTCGAAGGGGCATGGCCGGCAGCGGCGCATCGAGGGCAAGGAGTTCGGCCCCGGGGTCTCGGTACTGCTGGTCGACGACGTGATCACCTCGGGCCGGTCGATCCTGGATGCTCTCGACGCGCTCGAGGAGGTCGATGCCAAGGTGGTCCTGGCGACCACGCTGGTCGACCGGGGCAACGTCGCCAGGGGCGCCTTCGAGGAGCGGGGGGTTCTCTACGAGCCGCTTCTGACCTACAAGGACCTGGGGATCGACCCGGTCGCCTGACCTCTCAACCTACAGGTGGGTTATCGCCACCCAGGCCAGGCCCAACAGGGCGCCCATCCAGCCGTACCCGCTTGACAAGCTGCGCTGCTTCCACAGCACCCAGGCCATGAACGCAAAGCACCCGGTAGCCACTCCCATCGCAATCCCGAGCGGCCTTGCGGAGGCGCCGGCATCCGCCAGCCAGAGCTGCGAGCCGGCAAAACCCGCCGCCACTATCACCCAGTTTCCGGCGCAGCGGAGGGCCGCCCGCGCAGGGGAAAGCCCGGCCCGGGTAAACACCGCGTACAGGGCGACGCTCTCCGGGACCAGGTGCATGATCAGGCCGGTGACCAACAGGACGCCGCCGCCGGCACCCACCTTCAACCCGGCGCCGGCCGCTACTCCTTCGAGAACCGCGTGGAGCGCCACCCCGATCCCGGCGGCCCTCGCCGCCCAGACGGGACCCCGGCCTTTGGCCAGGCGGCTCGACCCGACCATCAGAGCGAAGCCCAATCCGGCCCACAGCCAGGCCCATCCCGCCACCGCACCCAGAGACACCGGCAGGGCGTCAAAAATCACGACTCCAACGAAGACGCCTGCGGCCAGCGGGATCAGCGGAGCGGCGCGCCCGGCTTTGGCAACCTCCGGCTCGACGGCGGCCGGGCCGGCCTCCACGATCACCGGCCGGATGCAGCCTTCGCTGCATTTTTGGTTGCCGGCGAAGCGACCATCGGCCCCGAGCTGGCCAGCAGAGCGAGCAGCCCGGAGAGCTCAACCCGCTGCTTGGGACTGAGCGGGGCAAAGAGTTGTTCCTGCGCCCGGGATGCCGCTTCGCGGGCTCTCATGAGCACCCGGCGGCCGGTCGGGGTCAGGTGCAGGGCATAACGGCGCCGGTCGGAGGGGTCGGGCCGGCGCTCGGCCCACCCAGCCTTCTGACAGTCGTCCAGGACCAAAACTATCGAACTGGCGTCGATCTGCAGACGCTCACCGAGCTCGGCCTGGGATAGTCCCTGGTGGGCCTCCAACGCCCGGAGAACCGCGAACTGCCGCATGGTGACCCCGAGGGGCGACAGCGCATCCGCCAGGCGCAGGCGGGTCACCGTGCCCAACCGGGAAAGGATCAGGCCGAGGTCGTCCGCCAGAGCGAACGGTGCTTCCACTGAATTCCCTTGCCGTCCCATATACGTATTATAGGCAGCATCAATAGTTTGTGCTACGAACTATTCGTCGGGCAGACGCAGCCGGTGATCCATACAATGAGGCGCGTTGACAAATACCCCGCACCCGGACCGCCCTGCCAGCGACCAACCCCCCGAACCCCACCGGATTGCGCTTTGCCACGAGTGGCTCAGCGGCCGCAGCGGCAGCGAAAAGACGTTTGAGGCGATGGCCCAGGAGTTTCCCCGGGCGGATCTTTTCTCCCTGACCTGGAACCGGTCGGCCGAATACGACTTCGGCGGGCGGCCGGTCAAAACCACCGCGCTGGACAGGGTCTCGCTGCTTCGGGGGCGAAATGCACTCCAGCTTCCATTGATGCCCCTGGCCTGGAGGTACGCCTCCCGCCGGGAGTACGACGTGGTGGTGACCTCGAGTCACGCCTGCTCCAAGGGCTTTTATCCCGGCCGGAGGGCAATCCATCTTTGTTACTGCTACACGCCCATGCGCTATCTGTGGCTGTCGAACATCGACGCCCGGCACCGGCGGGGCGCCCGGCTGACCGCTCCGGTTTCGCTCGCTCTGAAAAGCTGGGACCGCAGGTCCGCCGGGTGGGTGGACGACTTCGCCGCAATCTCCCAAGCCGTCAAGGACCGGATACAGGACGTGTACTCCAGGCCGTCCCGGGTCATTCACCCGCCGGTCGCCACGGATTTCTACACCCCGGGCGACGGTGAACGCCGGGACTTCGTCCTGGCCGTCTCCCGGATGGTTCCGTACAAGCGGCTGGACCTGGCGATCCGGGCTGCCCGGCTTGCCGGCGTACCTCTGGTCATCGCAGGGTCCGGACCCCAGGAAGTTGAGCTGCGACAGATTGCCGAAGACCTTTCGCACCCGGTCGAGTTCGTGATCTCCCCCGATGACGCCGCACTTCGCGCGCTCTACCGCACCGCCAGGGCCGTGATCTTCCCCCCGGAGGAGGATTTCGGGATAGTGCCGGTGGAGGCGCAGGCTTGCGGAACCCCGGTGGTTGCCCTGGCCAGGGGCGGGTCGCTCGATACGGTGGTGGACGGCGTTACCGGCGTCCTGGTTCCCGGGCAGAGCCCCGACCTCTTCGCCGAGGGGTTGAAAATGGTACTGGAGGGCAGCTTTCGGACCGAGGACAGCGTAGCCAACGCCCGGAGGTTCTCCCGGGCGCAGTTTCGCATCCGGTTCAGGGACTGGGTGCTCCACGCCGAGAGCGGGAAAGGCTCCTGAACCTGACCGGCCGCCGGTTGGCCACCCGGGCGACCTGGTCGCTGGCTTCGCAGGCGATTTCCAGCGCCTGCAGCTTCCTGCTCACGGTGGCCGTCCTGCACGAAGCGTCGATCTCGCAGTTCGCGGTGTTCTCGGTCTGCTTCACCACCTACCTGCTGCTGCTCCAACTAAGCCGCTCGATCTTCGGGCTTCCAATTCTCATCCTCTACTCGGACCGGCCCGCCGGCGCGGACGGAACCGCCGTGCCGGAGAGCAGGAAGGCGGCCGGCGGAAGCGTTGCGTTGGGTCTGGCGGCGGCGGTGGCCCTGCTGATCGCGGCGGGGGTTGTCGACGCGGAACCGGGCCAGTACGCAACCATGGGGTTGGCGGTTCCGTTCCTGCTGTACCAGGATGCGGTCCGCCACTTTGCATTCGCTCGCGCCCGGCCCCAGATGGCGGTGGCGAGCGACGGGTTGTGGCTGGGGCTGCAGCTGGTGGGCTCGGTGGCGGCGCTGGCCACCGGCAACGATTCACCGGTTGTCCTGGTCGGCATCTGGGGCCTCTCCGGAGCCGTTGCCGGGGTAGCAGCCGGCTTGAAGCTCTCCTACCTGCCGTTGATCAACAGCTCCGTGGCCTGGCTGAAGCTCAACGCGTCCTTGTGCCGCAAGCTGTTGACGGAGTTCGCGGCGAACTCGGGGAGCTACTACGCCCTCCTTTACGGGCTGGCCTTCGTTGCCGGCCTCGACGCACTGGGCGCCCTGCGGGCCGCCCATACCTTTATCGGTCCGGTGATCGTTCTGTTGCTCGGCGCCAACTCACTTGGGGTGCCCGAGGGGGTGAGGATGAAAGACGATCACTCCGCCCTCCTGCGCTTCACCTCCCTGATAGCTACCGCCCTGGCGGCGGCCTCACTCGTGTGGGGAGTAGCCATCTACTACACCCTGCCCTGGCTTGGCCCCCGGCTTTTCACCGAGACCTGGGCCACCGCGCGGCCCCTGATCCCGCTGCTGTCCGTGTTCGCCGCGGGGGTGGGGGTGGCCGTCGGGCTGACCAGCGGCCTGAGAGCGTTTTCTCTGCACGGCTGGATCATGAAATCCCGGGCCGCCGCCAGTGGCCTGGTCCTGCTTGTCGGGCTGCCCGGCGCGATCCTCCTGGATGCCGGAGGGGCGCTACTGGGGCTGCTGGCCGGGGAGTGGCTGTTTTGTGTACTTGCGGCGTTCCGGTTGCACCGGGCCTTTCGAACGGCCGGCAGAGGTTAGTCCACAGGTTTTGCTTTGAGTCCGATTGAAAACCGCTTCCCACAGTTGAAATCCAATCAAATGAATGCCCGGGGAGGTTTGATTTTCGAGGCTCAGATGCTAGTTTCTTCCCTTAACGACTTCGAACGGAGCGTAAGTGCTCAAAAAGCGGCTCTTCGACACAACTATTTCCATCCTTGCAGCTCCTCTTTGGATCCCGGTCCTGCTATTGATCGGACTGACGATTTTGATCCTTGAGGGAAGGCCGATCTTTTACACCTCGGCGAGGCGCGTCTACGGACCGGGAACCCTCCGGCTGCGCAAGTTCCGGACCATGGTCAAGGACGCCGACAAGGTTGCCAACCGGCAAACGATGCCTATCGAGGGAGGCGTTCGGTTCCTCAACATCGGCGTGGACTCCCCCCTGTACACCAAAGTGGGCAGACTGATCGAACGCTGCAACCTGACCGAGCTGCCCCAGCTTTTCCACGTTCTGAAGGGATCGATGAGCCTGGTCGGCAATCGGCCGCTTCCCGAGTCCGTCGTCGACTCGCTTCTGGAGGTTCACCCGGAAGCCGAAAGGCGGTTCCGGACCCGGGGCGGGCTCTGCGGGCCGGTGCAGCTGGTCGGAAGGACCGAGCTGTCGGATGCCGAGCGCCTGTACATCGAAAGCATCTACTGCGACCGGGTGCTCAACAACTACTCGGTGCTGCTGGACTTCTATATCTTCTTCTCCGTGGTGATGGTCGGCCTTCGCCTGAAGGCCCCGGTGAGCGTGCAGGCTATCGAGCGGATGCTGCGTAACGACGCCGGGGTTCTAACCGAATCACCGCTCGCCCTAGGCTGGTCCGTGGAGGCGGAGGCGGAGGCCGAAGCGCGCTGAACCCCGATTCCGGCGACATCCGCCCCCTCAAGGTAGCGGTGTTCGGGGGTAGCGGCTTCGTCGGGGGAATCGTCTCGGCGGCAGTGGTGGAGGCAGGACATCACCTGACCCGGCTCACCGGAGTCCGGGTTGAGGGGGCGTACCACCCGGACCGGTCCATCGAGCAGTCGGCTCTTGACTGGATCCGTTCCCACCCCGATCCCGCGGCCCAGTTGACGCGCGAGCTGTCCGGAGTCGACGTCCTGGTCAACGCAGCCGGAATGGCGGAGCCGGAAAGCGACGAGGTTGAGCGCCTGTTCGATTCCAATGCCGTGCTGGCAGCGGTTGTCGCACAAACGGCGGCCGGCGCAGGCGTGCCCCGTTTGATCCACATCAGCAGTGCCGCAGTTCAGGGGCGGCGGGACCCGCTGGACGAGACCGATGAGCTGGAGCCGCTGACCGCTTACGGACGGTCGAAGGCGGCCGGGGAAAGGGTCCTGCTACAGCGAAAGGTCGACGTGCCTGCCGAGCTGGTCGTCTACCGGCCCACCTCTGTCCAGGGCCCTTCCCGGGGACTGACCAGGAAGCTGGTGGCGTTCACGTCACTGCCCCTGGTGCCGCTTCCCGGAAGGGGCACCAGCCCGGTTCCCGTCTGCCTCGGCCCGGCGGTAGGGGCCGTGGTTGTCTTCCTGCTGAGCGCCCAGTCGCCGCCGGCCGTCGTCCTCCAGCCGTCGGACGGCATGACCACACGAACCCTTCTGGATGCCCTGGGGGACAACCCAAGGTATCTGCCGGTGCCGGGCGTGCTGGCCAAAATGGCCGTAGAGGCGGGATACCGCCTCGGGAGGCGGTCGAGCAGAATCGGCGCGCTCTCCCGGCGCCTGGATCTTCTTGTGAACGGGCAGGCCCAGGACGCCCGGGCCCTGCGCTCGATGGGTTTTACGGTTGCCGCCGATCTTCAGGCCTATCGACGGCTCGGAGCACAGGTCCGGGCCGAAAGCCGGCCGGCGCCCCCGGACTAGATTCGGATCAGCCTGTGCGGCGAGCCAGGATCCAGACGTTGCGCCTCACGAACGGAAGCCGGGCGGCGGCCTGGATCATCCGGGGCCGGCGTTTGCGCCTCGTCAGTTTCGAGATTCGCCCGGTCCCCGGGAACACGCACTCGTACCCGAGCCGTTCGACCTCGAAGCCCTGATCCTGAAAAAGCAGCCTGAACGACCTCCGGCTGAAGGGCCGGCGGTGGGTGTAGTCGTCCCATACCCAGCGTTGGGCATCCGGCGAGGAGGCGAACACAACTCCGCCGGGTTTCAGGACCCGTTGCACCTCCTTCACGGTAAACACCGGGTCGGGAACGTGCTCCAGGATGTCCTTGAGAATCGCCCCGTCGAAGCTTTCATCGCCGAAGGGCAGAGGGCCGGCCAGATCCAGCAGGCTGACATTGCGCCCGAGCTTCGAGGCCGCCTCGACCGCATCGGGTGAGCCGTCCACCCCGGTGTAGTCGGAGAAGTGGTCCGAGACCCATCCGGTCCCGCACCCCACGTCCAGCAGTTTGGCGTCGGCGGGGAAATGGCGGGTGATGTCCCGGAAGTAACCCGGCTGCTCGTGCCAGTCGAAGTAGCCCATCAGTTTTTCGAGCGGGCGGCGGGTTCGGATAACCCGTGGCGGCGCCCCAGGTTGCGCTCGACAATTCCTTCCACCTGACGAGCCAGGTCCGAGATGCTCGGGGAGCCGCTGATGAATTCCTGCGAAGCGCGCTCTGCGGTTTCCGGCGTCATCAGCTCGGCCCGGGCGGCGCAGCGGTCCAGGGCGGTAACCATCTGCTCGGTGGACGTGGCGGGGAAAATGTCCGCCTGCCCTCGGGTGACCTCCGGCAGAGACCCCCCGTCGCTGGAGCAAACCGGCAGGCCGCAACAGAGCGCCTCCCAGGCCGGCAGGCCGAATCCCTCCTCGAGCGAGGGCTGGACCAGAAAGCGGGAGGTGGCCAGCAGGTACTCCAGGTCCTGCTGGCTGGAGAAGGGATGAACCGAAACCCACCCTTTCTGGTCTGCATCGAGGCGCGAGATGAGCCGATCGGTTTCCTGTTCGAGGCCGCCCATCAAGGTGAGCTTTCCGCCCTCGGCGCAAAACCTTGTTTCGGCGAATGCGGCAAGCAGCCGGTCAAGGTTCTTGTGGGGCAGGAACAGCCCGAGGTAGATCGCATTTTTCTGCGGCTCCATTCGCCGGCGTAGTTTTACGATCCGCTCCGCCATCTCGGTGTCGGCGGGCCAGCGGACAACGGTAACCGTCTCCCCGGCGACCCCCAGATCACGGACGATGCAGTCTCGCGAGTAGTCGGAGTCGGTGAGCAGCTCCCCGGAGATGGAGGCCACCCGGCGGAGGAATGCTCGCTTCAACCCCCGCTGGATCGGCCCGGCGGCGTAGTGCAGCGGAATTGTGTCATGGATAAGCGTCACCGATGGAACCGCCCGCAACGGCCGCTGCTGATGCATGAACAGCGTCAGCTCCGCCGGAGGGATACGAAACCAGTCTCGCTGCCCGTTCCACTCCCGCGGGTCGTTGGCGATATCGGCTATCTCGCTGCCCGGCCACACAACATTCTGTAGGGTATCCACCGGGCCCCACAGGACCCATCTGACCTTGAGCTCGGATTCCCGCAAACCCCTAAGCAGCAGCTCGGTGACCCGGCCGGCACCCCCAGAATTCAGCCATCTACAATCAATCACAACTCTCGGGATGTACGGGGTGCGCATTTAGTTAAGGATATGACGCTACGAAATCGATAACTTCACCGAACGCACCGGATACCCGGGCTGGTTGTACATATTCTGCGCGGGCGCGCCCGTGACCTCCGGCTTCCGCCCCACCCGCCGGCAGCCGGGAACCGTCGAAAACAACCTCCCGGTCCCACTCATTTCGCCTACAAACGTGAAGAAAGCCCAACGACTTGCCGCCCGGCTGCCACCCAAGTGGAACCGCAGGGTCCGCGAGGCCGGCAAGGTCCTGATCAACTACCGGGGGGCCCGGTCCACCGGCACTCGGGGAATTCTTTTCAAGCTGGTGAGCCGCTACTCGCCGCTGGTGGCCACGGAGTACGGAAAAGGCAGGATCCTGGTGGACACCGCCGACGGCGAGATCGGCCGCAGGGTGTTCATCACGCACGAGTATGAGCGACGCTATATGGGCGCTGCGGTCGACTACCTCAAGCAGGTCGCTGGTGCACTTCCCGGACCTGTCTTCGTGGATGTCGGGGCCAACATCGGCATCTCCACCCTGGACGCGCTGCTTCATTTCGGCTTCGAAAAAGCGGTGTGCTTCGAGCCGGACAGCTGGAACTTTAAGATTCTGAAGATGAACCTGGTACTCAACGACCTGACCGAAAGGGCCGATGCCCACCGGATGGCCCTGTCCAACAGCGAGGGCGAACGCCTTCTTCAGAGGACCGAGGGCAACTCCGGCGACTCCCAGCTTGTCGCCCCAACCGACCCGGGCGGGCCCGGCGAAGGCAACCGGGAGGTTTGCAAGACAACCCGGCTGGACACCTACCTGGACGCTCACCCGGGTCTTCTGGAGCAGATAGGGCTTCTGTGGATCGACGCCCAGGGCCACGACCCAATTGTGCTGCAGGGCGCCGAACGCCTGATGAAGCAGGGAACCCCGGTGGTCGTCGAGTACTGGCCCAAGGGCCTGCAGGCGCAATCCGCGCTAGAGCTGTTCGAGACGCTGGTCGCCGACAACTACAGCACGGTGGTAGATCTTCGCGTCCTGTCGGACGGCAACCTTGCCCAGGCAACCATCGCCACGTCCGAGATCCGGAGTTTGCGGGGATACTACCTGGATGAAGAATTCACCGACCTGCTCCTGCTGAAGTAGCGGCCACCATGGACGAGGCAGTGACTCTCGACGCCTGTTACGCCTGCGGAGGTGCGGAGGCCGAGCGCAAGGTGGGGGTGAACCACATGCGGATCTGTACCCGGTGCGGGATGGGCCGCATTCCCGGCGACCCGATGATGCACGCGTACTGGACGCAGGAGGACCCCGAGGAAACGCTGAACGAGGTGTACTGGCAGGCGCGGCGCAGGATGTTCAGGAACGCCCTGCACCACCTGGAACGGTCCGCAGGGCCGGGCAAGGTGCTGGATCTGGGAGGAGGGGCCGGTCACTTTGCCGAGATCGCCCTTGAGCTCGGCTGGGACGCGTACTCCACCGACCTGTCCCACCATGCGGCATCCCATGCGGCCAACCGGCTGGGGGCGGAGCGTTCTTTGGGATCGACGGATGCGCCCGAGCTGTCGGGTACGTTTGACGCCGTGACCCTGTGGTGCGTGCTGGCCCACGTTGCGGACCCGGTAGCCCTGCTGCAGCAAGCCGGGCGGCTGTTGAAGCCCGGCGGCAAGGTCCTGATCACCAGCCCCAACTTTCTCTTCCAAAACATCTACGCCAGGCTTCTGGCTCGCATCGGTCGCCCGCTTGATTTTCGAACCCAGGACCATCTTTTGAACTTCACCCCGAAGTCCCTGGAACTCATAGCCGCCAAAGCCGGCCTTTCAGGCTTTTCCTACAACTACTTCGGCGTAACCGAGGAGTGCCTGATGAACCGCAGCCTGGGCTTTCTGCTGGTGCCCCTGAAGAAGGCCTGGAATATGATCGGCGTTCGCACAACTCTGTTGGGCTTGCCGCCAATGGGCGCCGAGCTGCACCTCATCGCCACCCGGCGGTAGGGGGAGGGAAGCTGTCTTGATCGGCGTTCGCCTAGGGATTTTCGCCAGCCTCCTCATCCTGACTGTCGGATACGCAGTTGTCTGGCGACGCCGGGACAACGTCCTTGCCTACGTCGACGGCGGCCTCTTCCTCGTCATGATGGCTCTGCCGCTGGTGTTCACCGACGTGATCGAGCGCTTCCCCGGATCGATCTCCAGCCTGTACGCCCGTCTCCTGCTGATCGGCGCCACCGGTTATGCGCTGGGAATTGCCTGCGGCCTGCTGCCGGCGAACCTGCGCGGCTTCCGCAGACCCCCCATCTTTGCCGAGCGGCTGGGGCCCCGAAACCCAAACACTGCGGTTCTTTTCCAGCGGGCTCGAATCCTGGGACTGGTAGCCGCTGCCGGTCTGACGTATGGCTTTTTGGCGATCGGCTACGTCCCCATCCTGGCCGCGGACCGGCTGAGCGCCAAGTACGGGGTGGGTCCGTACAAAGACAGCTTCGCCCAGGGCGCTTTGATCTACCGCACCGGGCTGGCCCTGGCCGCCGCGGCGCTCCCTCTGGTCCTGGTGGTCTTCTACCGCCGCCGCAAGCTGATCGATCTGGCGATCGGGGGAGTCCTGGGCCTGGGGCTTCTGGCAAGCCTGAGCCGAACCCTGGCATTCGCCGGAGTGCTGCTGGTAATGGTGGCAATATTGATCGAAAAGAAGGTCCGACCGACGAAGATCCTGCTCGCCGCAGCGTGCCTTTTCGCCCTGGGCGAGATGTCCACCGGCGTCATCTTCCCGGACTCCACCCAGGTCACGGGCAGTTTCGTCAGCCGTCTGGCGGAAAGCCCTCCCGATGTCCGTGACCACCTGTCGTTTCTGACCCGTTACGAGAACCAGGGCGAGCGGACCCGGGGACTGACGATCCTTGGGGGCCTGGACCTGGGTAGCAACTACTGGGAGCCGAACCTCTATGCGCTGAGGACTCTGACCGGCAACCCCAATGTCGGCGGCATCCCGTCGGGCGGGCTTCGCCTCCCCGCTCCGATATGGGGCTACGTGTCCTTTGGATTGATCGGTGCGGGGGTCTGGCCCTTCTTTGCCGGCTTTTTTGCCGGCTGGGGGGCCAAACGCCTCAGGAACCTGCTCACGGGCCTGGAGTTCGAGCCGGGCAACTCGGTCAACCTGGTGGTCGCCGCCGTCTACTACGCCGGTACCTTCGGAGTGCTGTCGACGTTCTACTTCGCCAGCACGGCCATGATTGTGCAGGTTGCCATCGCCCTTTACGTCGGCTCCGCTCCGATACTGATGGGCCGCAGGATCCTGGGACAAAAAGCGTTGAGCGCCAAAGGCTCCAGACCGGGTTGAACAGTTTCAGCAGGTCTGCTCGGTAAACGCGTCCACCCGCTTCGAGGCCGCCGAGTTCCTGAGCTCGCGGGCCTCGGACGGGTCGCTGGACCGCAGCGCAAGCTGGTAGTCGGTGGCGGTGTCCTCGATGTCCTTGCGGAGGTCCTCCGGCGCAGACTCTCCGAGCCTGGCGTAGAGGAGGACCATGCGGGCAGCGGTCTGCCGGAACTGCTCCCGGATGACGTCGTCCGGTCCCTGTCCCTCTCCGGGCGGGTCCTGGTAGACCAGAAGCTCCTCCTCGGTGAGCACCTCGATCTCTCCGGCCGTGCCGCAGTAGGCCGCCTTCGCCTCGGGGGTCATCTCGTCGCCACCCATCATGGCGTAGGCGGCGACCCAGATGAGGACCAGGACGAGCACCAGAAGGATCCGCCACGGCCGGTCCGGCCGCGTGCCCCTGCCGCCCTTGAGTACAACTGCCCGAACCGGCGTCTCCGCCGGTTCGGGCGGTGTGTCTTCAGGGCTTTCGCCCGGCGTCGTTCCTTCCAGTGCTCGACCCTTGGGGTCAGGCGCCGTTGTCCCCCGGCCTCCGCTTGGGGCTGGCCTTCATCAACAGGTAGCCGAGTGCCATCAGGGCCGCCGCCAGGGCTATGAGCCGGGCCGCGTCCTGCCCGGTTCGGGCCAGCGTCTTCGGCACCGTGGTCGACGCCGGTGGCGGGGTGGGCTTGGCGGCCGTACCGCCGGTCGCCGTGGCCGACGAGACACACGAGGTGTTGTTGTTGATGTTGACCTGGGCGATCCTGAACTCGCCCGAGCTGGCCGTGGTGGTGGCGTTGCTCGTGCAGGTCACGCCGCTGATGTTGTTGACGATGATCCTCGGGACCGCGGTCCCCGCCTCGGTGATGTTCACCGTAGCGTCCCCCTGGGCGCTCGAGGAGGTGCCTTCGTCGTCTACGACGGTCACCGTCACGATGTCGGTCTCCGAGTCGCCGGCCACGCCGGTGAACTCGGCGTCGAACTCGCAGACGTAGGACGTGTTGGCCGCTAGCACTGCGCCGTTGTCACACGTTCCCTTGCCGTTGAGGTCGCCGTGTTTGTCGTCGGTGATCGAGGAGATCACCACCTGCTCCCCGGTGAGGTTGGAGACCGTCACTTTGAAGGTGAAGGTTCCGCCCGGCTCGGGACGGCTGGTGGGGGTTGCGTCCTTGGCCACCCGGATCATCGGGGCACCGTTGGTGATGCTGATGGTCGCCGAACCTGCGGTGGCGGTGATCCCGGTGCCGGTGACCGTGACCGTGTTGGTCTCGGTGTCACCTGCGTCGCCGGTGAAGGTGACGGTGAAGGTGCAGCTTGCGCTTGCGCCGACGGCCACGCTGGTGTTGATCAGCGTCCCGCACGTGGAGCCCGCCCTGGTGGCCAGGTTCCCGTAGACGCTGTCGTTGATGGTCAGGATCGTCACCGGTGCGCTGCCCGTGTTGACCACCCGGACGGTGAAGGTGAAGTTGCCGCCGGGCTCGGGACGGCTGGAGGGGCTTGCCGACTTCTCGACCCGGATGGTCGACCCGGCACCCTGGATGGAAACGGTGGCGGTGTCGGTGTCGGTGACGGTGTTGTTGTCGCCGTCGGTGTCGACCGCGGTCGCAGTGACCGTGTCGGTCTCGGTGGCGCCGGCTACACCGGTGAAGTTGCCGATGAAGCTGCAGCTGTAGTTCCCGCCGGCGCTGATGGTGGCGGGCACGTCACAGGTGCCCTGGCCGTCCAGGTTGCCGTAGACGTCGTCGACCAGGCCGGTAAGGCTGACCTGCTCGGCGCCGGTGTTGTTGACCGTCACCGTGAAGGTGAAGTTGCCTCCCGGAGCCGGGAGGCTGCCGGGGGTCACGGTCTTGTCGACCTGGATCGCAGGCACATCGCCGGCGACGATGGTCACCGTTGCGGTGTCCGTGGCGGTGACGGTGTTGTTGTCGCCGTCCAGATCCACTGCGGTTGCAGTGACCGTGTCGGTCAGGGTGGCTCCCGCGACACCGGTGAACGGCCCGGTGAACGAGCAGTCGTAGAACGCGCCGGCCGCAAGCGTCCGGGGAACGTCACAGGTGCTGCCCGCCCGGGTGTCCAGGTTGCCGTAGATGTTGTCGGTCAGGCCGGTGACGCTTACTGCCTCGGCTCCGGTGTTGGTCACCCGGATGTTGTAGGTGAACGTGCCCCCGGGAGCGGAGAGCGTTTCCGGCACCGCCGTCTTGGTGACGCTGATTGCCGGAACGTCGCCGACAACCGCGGTGATGGCGACGGTCGCGCTGTCGCTGGCGGAAGCTGGCGGGTTGACGTCGCCTCCGATGTCCACGACGGTGGCTGTGACCGTGTCGGTCTGCGTTGCGCCGGCAACGCCGGTGAAGGTCTCGGTGAACTGGCAGGTATACGTCGCCCCCGGAGCGATCGTGGCGGGCGTGTCGCACGTGCCCTGTCCGTCGAGGTTGCCGTTGACGTCGTCGATCAGGGAGATGAGGGATACGGCTTCAGAGGAGGTGTTCGTGACCTGAACCCGGATCGGGAAGGCGCCGCCGGGGGCCGGGAGGGTGGGGGTCAGAGGCGTCTTGTCGACCGTCAGGGTCGGCACCTGCGGAAGCAGGACGTCCGGGCCGGCCAGCAGGCAGCGGGACTGGGCGACGATGATGTCGCCCGCTCCGCCCAGCAGGGTGATGTGCAGGGCGTTGACGGTGATGCCGGTGCCCACGCCGGGGACGTTCGACTCGAACTGCTCGTTGATGACAATGGTGGCCAGGCCGAGGATGTCGATGGTGGTGTTCGGTGCGGTGCTCGGAATGGTGATCGGGTTGCCGCCCACCCGAAGGTCGACGATCTCGGTGATTCCGGAGGAGCCGTCGCCGTTGGAGACGCAGGTCGACGAGACGGCTTCGACGGTGATGCCGTTCGTCAGTGGGGCTACGACGACATCGGCCGCGCTGGCCTCCGACCTCACGGTGGCGTCGTGGTTCTCGCCGAACACGCCGGACGCCTGGGACTCCACGTGCAGAACGCCCGCCGTGGCGGCGCCGAGCACGTTGACCGGGCCGACCACGTCGGCCACCTCGTCGAACCCGTCGTCGGGCTCGGTAGCGGTGAAGGTCACGTCCGGTGTGGGAGGAATGGTGATCAGGCCCAGGACATCGGCGGACAGGGCGAACCCTCCACCTCTGGCCTCGTCGATGTCCGCCAGGGCGGACGTCGGGCTGATCAACATTGCTGTGATGCAGAAGAGAGAAAATATTGCGACCTTGCGAGGCCGGATCAGTCGTTTCACCTAGGGTCCCCTTTTAATTTTTAGGTTGATACCGAGGTAAACGAGCGGTTTTAGCCCATTCCACCCCACCACTTCGGACCCTACCCAAAGTGGTGAGTGCAAACAAGGGTGGAAACACCCGATTAACACCAATCAACAGAGATGCTCTGAGGACCCAGCAAAAAGGGCCCCCCATTCGGGAGCCCTTTTTTGGTTGATCGGTTTGAGTCCTAGAAGGCCTCGACCTCTTCGGCGTCCGGGTCGTAGAACTGCGCCCGGGCGGCGGCTTCCGCCTCTTCGGCAGCCTTGCGCTCCTCGTCCTGCTTGCGCAGCAGCTGGAGCAGCTCCGACACCTCGTCGGAAGGCGTGACCTTGACCGAGCGGTAGCGGGTCATGCCCGTGCCGGCCGGGATCAGCTTGCCGATGATGACGTTCTCCTTCAGGCCCAGCAGGCTGTCCGACTTGCCGCGGATGGCGGCCTCGGTCAGCACCCTGGTGGTCTCCTGGAAGGAGGCTGCGGACAGCCAGCTCTCGGTGGCCAGCGAGCTCTTGGTGATTCCCATCAGGATCGGCCGGGCCGTTGCCGGCTCGCCGCCCTTGGCGATCACCTCGTCGTTGATCGATGCGAACAGCTTGCGCTCGACCAGGTCCTGCGGCAGCAGCTCGGTGTCCCCGGGCTCGATGACGCTCACCTTGCGAAGCATCTGGCGCACGATCAGCTCGATGTGCTTGTCGTGGATGGGCACACCCTGGCTCTTGTAGACCTGCTGCACCTCGTTGACCAGGTAGATCTGGACGGCCCGGATACCGGCGACCTCCAGGATGTCGTCCGGGTCGATGGAACCTTCAGTGATCTGGTCCCCCGGCTCGATGACATCGCCCTCGTCGACCACCAGGCGCTGCCGGCGGCTGACGGGGTACGCCTCTTCCTTGCCGTCCTCGCCGATCACCTTGACGACTCGTTTGACCTCCTCGTCGTGGATCTCGACCCGGCCGGCGATCTTCGCCACCGTGGCTCGCCCCTTGGGGGTACGGGCCTCGAACAGCTCGACCACTCGAGGCAGACCGTGGGTGATGTCCTCACCTGCGACGCCTCCGGTGTGGAAGGTACGCATGGTCAGCTGGGTCCCCGGCTCACCGATGGACTGGGCGGCGATGATGCCGACCGCTTCACCGATGTCCACCATTGCGCCGGTGGCCATGTTCCGGCCGTAGCACAGGCGGCAGACGCCGTACTTGGACTCGCAGGTCAGCACCGAGCGAACCCTCAGCTGGTCGACACCGGCGGCAACCAGCTCGCGCTGCTTGATCCGGTCCACGAGCTCGCCCTGCTTGATGAGCGCCTTGCCTTCGTGGATGAGGTTCTCGAGCGAGACCCGTCCGAAGACCTTGGTCTCAACCGAGGGAGCCTCTACCCGACCGGTGGGCGTCTCGACGGTCACCTGGATCGGGATGCCCCGCTCAGTGCCGCAGTCGTCCTCACGGATGATCAGCTCCTGCGACACGTCGACCAGACGCCGGGTCAGGTAACCCGAGTCGGCGGTACGAAGTGCCGTGTCGGCCAGTCCCTTGCGGGCGCCGTGGGTGGAGATGAAGTACTCCAGGACCGAGAGGCCTTCCCGGAAGTTCGCCTTGATCGGGCGAGGGATGATCTCTCCACGAGGGTTGGCCATCAGGCCTCGCATTCCTGCGAGCTGGCTGATGTTTCCCTTGTTTCCACGGGCACCGGACTTCCACATGATGTAGATCGGGTTGAGCTCGTCCAGCTGGAAGGTGGCGTCCATGGCTGCCGACACCTCGTCGGTGGCCTTGGTCCAGATCTCGATCAGCTCCTGGCGGCGCTCGTCGTCGGTGATGATGCCCCGTCCGTACTGGGTCTCCACCTTCTCGGCCATCGCCTCGTGGTCGGCCAGGATCTTCGGCTTGTTCGGCACCGTGACGATGTCGTGCAGGCCGAAGGTGATTCCCGCCTTCGTCGAGTAGTGGAACCCGAGGGTCTTGATCTGGTCCAGGATCCGGGCGATCTCCGCCTTGCCGTACATCTCCGCACATTCCTCGATGATCAGGGCCAGCTCACGCTGGCCGACCATCTTGTTCTGGTACGGGTAGGTGTCGGGCAGGGCGCTGTTCAGGATCAGGCGGCCGACCGTGGTCTCCAGCAGCGCGCCGTCCTCCAGGCCGGGAACGTTCTTGCCCGTCATCCGGACCTTCACGTTTGCGTGCAGGCTCGCCGCCTCGAAGTCCAAAGCCATCATGGCTTCCTTCGGGGAGGAGAAGATCCTGCCCTCGCCCGCCTGACCCTCGCGGGTCATGGTCAGGTAGAAGGTGCCCAGGATCATGTCCCGGGTCGGGGTGACGATAGGCGTTCCGTGGGCCGGCGACAGGATGTTGTGCGTCGACAGCATCAGCAGGCGTGCTTCCGCCTGAGCCTCGGCCGACAGCGGCACGTGGACTGCCATCTGGTCGCCGTCGAAGTCAGCGTTGAAGGCGGTGCAGACCAGCGGGTGGATCCGGATGGCCTTGCCCTCGACCAGGATCGGCTCGAATGCCTGGATTCCCAACCGGTGAAGGGTGGGAGCACGGTTCAGCATCACCGGGTGGTCGTGGATGACCTCTTCGAGGACGTCCCAAACCACGGGCCGGGCGCGCTCGACCATGCGCTTGGCGCTCTTGATGTTCTGAGCCTGCTGCAGGTCCACCAGCCGCTTCATGACGAACGGCTTGAACAGCTCCAGCGCCATCTGCTTGGGCAGACCGCACTGGTGCAGGCGAAGCTCGGGACCCACGACAATGACCGAACGGCCCGAGTAGTCCACCCGCTTGCCCAGAAGGTTCTGGCGGAACCGGCCCTGCTTGCCCTTGAGCATGTCGGACAGCGACTTCAGCGGCCGGTTGCCCGGTCCGGTGACGGGACGCCCGCGGCGGCCGTTGTCGAACAGTGCGTCGACGGCCTCCTGGAGCATCCGCTTCTCGTTGTTGACGATGATCTCGGGGGCGCCCAGGTCCAGCAGCCTCTTCAGGCGGTTGTTCCGGTTGATCACCCGGCGGTACAGGTCGTTCAGGTCGGAGGTAGCGAAGCGGCCGCCGTCCAGCTGCACCATGGGGCGAAGCTCGGGCGGGATGACCGGGACTGCGTCCAGGACCATGCCCATCGGGGAGTTCTTGCTGCCCTCGTTGGTGAACGGGGAGATGACCTTCAGCCGCTTGATGGCGCGGAGCTTCTTCTGCCCCTTGCCGGTGGCCACGATCTCCTGCAGGTGGTCCTGCTCCTCCTTGAGGTTCAGCGAGTGGATGAGCTCCTTGATGGCCTCAGCCCCCATGCCTCCCCGGAAGTAGTCGCCGAAGCGGTCCCGAAGCTCACGCCAGATGGTCTCGTTGTCGACAAGCTTGCGAGGCGCCAGGCCCTTGAACTGCTCCCAGGTCTCCTCGAGAAGGCCCATCTCACGCTCGGTACGCGTGTTGATCTCCTTCATCTGCTTGGCGGCCTCGTTCTTGGCCTTGTTGACCTCTGCTGCCTTGGCGCTGCGCTTCTCGAGCTCGGCCAGAGTTGCCTCGAGCTGCTCCTCGATCTTCGCCTTGCGCTGGTTGGCGGCGTCGCCGGTTGCCTCCAGCTCGTGCCGGACCTGGGTCTCCAGGGTCGGCAGGTCGCGCTGGCGCTTGGCGTCGTCGACGTGGGTGATCAGGTAGGAAGCGAAGTAGATGATCTTCTCGAGGTCCTTCGGCGCCAGGTCCAGCAGGTAGCCGAGGCGCGAGGGAACCCCCTTGAAGTACCAGATGTGGGTGACCGGAGCGGCCAGCTCGATGTGGCCCATCCGCTCGCGGCGAACCTTCTGCCGCGTGACCTCCACGCCGCACCGCTCGCAGATGATGCCCTTGAAGCGAACCCGCTTGTACTTGCCGCAGTAGCACTCCCAGTCCTTGGTGGGACCGAAGATGCGCTCGCAGAAAAGTCCGTCCTTCTCCGGCTTCAGCGTTCTGTAGTTGATGGTCTCGGGCTTCTTGACCTCGCCGTGCGACCACATGCGGATTTGATCCGCAGTGGCCAGGCCGATCCGAAGCTCGTCGAAATAAGTAACGTCAAGCACCCTTATGCCTCCAGATCTACTGAGGCCGGCTCACGGCGTGACAGGTCAATGCCCAGCTCCTCCGCCGTCCGGTATACGTCTTCGTCGATTTCCTTCATCTCGATCTCTTTACCTTCAGCCGAAAGAACCTCGACGTTCAGGCAGAGCGACTGCATCTCTTTGATGAGCACCTTGAACGACTCGGGGATGCCCGGCTCGGGGATGTTCTCGCCCTTGACGATGGCCTCGTAGACCTTCACGCGGCCGAGCACGTCGTCGGACTTGATCGTCAGAAGCTCCTGCAGTGCGTAGGCAGCGCCGTACGCCTCCAGGGCCCAGACCTCCATCTCACCGAAGCGCTGTCCACCGAACTGCGCCTTACCGCCCAGCGGCTGCTGGGTGATCATCGAGTACGGACCGGTGGAACGGGCGTGGATCTTGTCGTCCACCAGGTGGCTGAGCTTAAGGATGTACGTGTAGCCGACCACTACCCGGGCGTCGAACTTCTCGCCGGAGCGGCCGTCGTACAGCCATGCCTTGCCGTCCCTGCCGACCAGGGTCTCGTCGCCGTGGGTGTTGTTGGTGGCGTTCTCCAGTGCCTCGAGGATGTCCTCCTCGCGGGCGCCGTCGAACACCGGGGTGCTGACCCACATGGCGGCTTCGCTGGGGCTTCCGTTGTCGTGGTTGCCGGTGGCGGCGGTTTCGTAGTCCTTGGTGAACTTCGACTTCCATCCGTTGTGGGCAGCCCATCCGAGGTGCGTCTCCAGAACCTGTCCCAGGTTCATGCGGGAAGGCACGCCCAGGGGGCTGAGGATGATGTCGACCGGCCGTCCGTCGGCCAGGAACGGCATGTCCTCCAAAGGAAGAACCTTCGAGATGACACCTTTGTTCCCGTGGCGTCCGGCCAGCTTGTCGCCCTCCTGGATCTTGCGCTTCTGGGCGACCTGCACCTTGACCAGCTGGTTGACGCCGGGGGGAAGCTCGTCGCCGTCCTCGCGGCTGAACACGCGGACGTCGATGACCGTCCCGGTCTCACCGTGCGGCACCTTGAGTGAGGTGTCCCGGACCTCCCGGGCCTTCTCACCGAAGATGGCACGCAGCAGGCGCTCCTCCGGAGTCAGCTCGGTCTCTCCCTTGGGAGTGACCTTGCCCACCAGGACGTCGCCCGGTCCGACTTCGGCGCCGATGCGAATGATGCCCCGGTCGTCGAGGTCCTTCAGGATCTCCTCGCCGACGTTCGGGATGTCCCGGGTGATCTCCTCGGCTCCGAGCTTGGTGTCCCGGGCGTCGACCTCGTGCTCGTCGATGTGAATCGAGGTGAGCACGTCGTCGCGCACCAGGCGCTCGGACAGGATGATGGCGTCCTCGTAGTTGTAGCCGTTCCACGGCATGAAGGCGACCAGAAGGTTCTTGCCGAGAGCCAGCTCACCGAGGTCGGTGGACGGGCCGTCGGCCAGGATCTGCCCCCGCTGGACCTTGTCGCCCTCGGAAACGATGGGCTTCTGGTTCATGCAGGTCGCCTGGTTGGAGCGGTGGAACTTGGCCAGACGGTACTGGCGGTCGGTTCCGTCGGAGTTCTTGACGTAGATGTAGTCGGCCGACACTTCTTCGACCGTCCCGTCCTTGTCGCTGAGGATGACCTCGCCTGCGTCCATGGCGGCGCGCACCTCGAGCCCGGTTCCGATGAGCGGAGCCTGGGGGCGAAGAAGCGGCACTGCCTGGCGCTGCATGTTGGCGCCCATCAGGGCCCGGTTGGCGTCGTCGTGCTCGAGGAACGGGATCAGAGCGGTGCCGACCGAGACGATCTGCTTCGGCGACACGTCCATGTAGTCCACGTTGCCGGGCAGCACGAACTCCACGTCGCCGCCCTTGGTTCGGACGAGTACGTGGTCCTCGGTGAACGAGCCCTTGGCGTCCAGGGCCGCGTTGGCCTGAGCCTTGACGAACCGGTCCTCTTCGTCCGCGGTCAGGAAGTCGACCTGGTCGGTCACCCGGCCGTCCTCCACCTTGCGGTAGGGGGTCTCGATGAAGCCGAACTCGTTGATCCGGGCGTAGCTGGCCAGCGAGCCGATCAGGCCGATGTTCGGGCCTTCAGGGGTCTCGATGGGGCACATACGGCCGTAGTGGCTCGGGTGGACGTCTCGCACCTCGAAACCGGCACGCTCACGTGACAGGCCACCCGGGCCAAGCGCCGACAGGCGGCGCTTGTGGGTGAGGCCGGCCAGCGGGTTGTGCTGGTCCATGAACTGGCTCAGCTGCGAGGTTCCGAAGAACTCCTTGATGCTGGCGACGACCGGACGGATGTTGATCAGTGTCTGCGGCGTGATGGCCTCGACGTCCTGGGTGGTCATCCGTTCCCGGACGACCCGCTCCATACGGCTGAGGCCGATGCGGACCTGGTTCTGGATGAGCTCGCCGACCGAACGGATACGGCGGTTTCCGAAGTGGTCGATGTCGTCCACCTCGAAGTCCTCGTCGCCGCGGTGCAGGCGGACCAGGTAGTCGACCGTCTTGAGGATGTCCTCATAGGTCAGGACCGACTTGTAGATCGGGGTCCGGGGACCGCCGTCCTGGGACGCGATCGAGGAGAACACCTTCCAGTGCTCCTGCTCGAACGGCTCTTTGCCGGGCTTGGCCCGGGCGACCATCTCGTCGTAGATGCGCTGAAGGACGCGCTCCATTGCGGGGCTGGTCTTGCCGAGCTTCTTGTCGACCTTGTACCGGCCGACCTTCGCCAGGTCGTAGCGCTTCCAGTTGAAGAAGAGGTTGTCCAGCAGCGTGCGGGCGGAGTCCGGTGTGGGGGGCTCGCCGGGGCGGAGCTTGCGGTAGATGTCCATGAGGGCCTCGTCCTGCGTCTGCAGGTGGTCCTTCTCGACCGTGGCGCGGATGGAGTCGGCGTCGAACAGCTCGAGGATCTCCTCGGCGGTGAGGCCCATGGCCTTCAGCAGCCCGGTGACGTGCTGCTTGCGCTTGCGGTCGATGCGGACGGCGACCAGGTCCTTCTTGTCGGTCTCGAACTCCAGCCAGGCGCCCCGCGCGGGGATCACCTTGACGCTGAAGAGCTCCCGGTCGGAGGTCTTGTCCAGCGCCCGGTCGAAGTAGACGCCCGGCGAACGAACCAGCTGCGAGACGACGACGCGCTCGGTTCCGTTGATCACGAAGGTGCCCTTGTCGGTCATCATCGGGAAGTCCCCCATGAAGACCGTCTGCTCCTTGATCTCACCGGTTTCTTTGTTCATGAACCGGGACGTGACGAACAGCGAAGCGGAGAAGGTCATGTCCTTCTCTTTGCATTCGTCTACCGAGTGCTTCGGGTCCTCGAAGCGGTACTCGCCGAATTCGAGCTGAAGGTTTCCGGTGAAGTCTTCAATTGGGGAGACGTCGTGAAAAGTCTCCTTCAGTCCCTCATTGAGGAACCAGTTGAAGGAGTCCTTCTGTACGGAAATTAGGTCGGGGAGTTGTTGAATCTCCGGGAATCGGGCAAATGAAACGCGCGTGCGGAAGGCGGATTTGTTCGCCAATGCGCAACTCCTCCTTTACGGGGTCAGAACTAGAGACGGGCTCGAGGCGCGTGTGGGCGCCAAGCAAAAAGGTCATGGCGCGAGCTATCGCCAGGAAGATTGACATTAAGTGAGCAAGAGTAGCAGACAGCAATCGCAAAGTCAACGACGACGGGGTCGGAGGCCAGAAGCTGGAGCCGTATTCGATTGCCGAGCGAGGACAGAGTAGGCGTACACCTAGCGAAATGTCAAGAAATCGCGAGGTTTGCCACGACCAGGCCGGTTTGGTGCGTCGTCTGTATACCCCTTGAGAAGCTTCTCCAACCCTCTTTTGTGCCGGGCGCCGGCGCCCCGAATGAGGGCTTGAAGTTTGGCGTCATACACGATTGACTAAGGGCGGAGTTCTGGCAAAGCTGGACTTTGGCCCCACCAGGACCGAGAATGGGCAGCCGCGGTCACACGCGGTTATCTGAAACACCAAGCACGTACACAGAAACAGAACGGAGAACAAAGACAATGAAGCTCGGAAAACTACTGGGCATCCTCTCCTGGATGTGCCTGATGAGCGTTATCACGCTTGTCCCCACGGCAATGGCCGAGAACAACTGCGACGCCAACGGCCCCGGCTCGGATGAGACCGCCTGTGAGCAGGCATTCGACCTGAGCAGCGGCGACTCCGGCGCAACCGGTGCAACCGGTGACGGCGGCAGCGGCGGCGAGAGCGGCGCAGGCGGCGAAGGCGGAGCAGGCGGCGCAAGCGGCCCCGCAGCCGGCGGTAGCGGCGACGGCGGCGGCGGCGGCGCAGCAGCTGCTGGTGACGGCGGCGACGGCGGCGGCAACGGCGGCGCAGGCGGCGGCGGCGGAGCAGCCGGCGGCAGTGGCGCTTACGCAGGTGCAACCACCGG
>DASTUJ010000191.1 GCA_035759705.1 Actinomycetota bacterium
CGTCACGGCTTACGTCGACGCTGCCGGCAGAACACCCGTCACCACCGTCGGCACCGAGCTCGGCGGCCAGGTGCTGACCCACGGCATCTACGACTCGGCCGCGGGAACCTTCGGCATCACGGGAACCCTCACGCTCGACGCCGAGGGCGACCCCAACGCCGTCTGGATATTCAAGGCGGCCTCAACCCTGATCACCGGCTCAGGGAGCAACGTGAACCTCATCAACGGCGCCAGCCCGTGCAACGTCTTCTGGGTGGTAGGCAGCTCGGCAACCCTCGGCACCGCCTCGACCCTTCGGGGGACGATCCTGTCCCTTGCTTCGATCACGATGACCACCGGCGCAACGCTGGAGGGTCGGGCGCTGGCCCGAAACGCAGCAGTGACCCTGGACACCAACACCATCACCAACGATTGTGCAGGGGCCGGCCCGGGCGAGCCCACCGTCACCACACAGGTGTCCGCTGCCCAGGTGACGGTCGGCGGCGCCGTAACCGACACCGCGACGGTGACCGGCCTGGCCGCATCGCCCGATCGCGGCAGCCTCGTGTTCTCCGCATACGGCCCCAACGACCCAACCTGCGCCGGCCCGCCGGCCTACACCTCGGACGCAATCCCGGTCACTGCGGCAGGCAACGGCCTCTACACCTCGTCGCCGGCGTTCACGCCCAGCGCGCCCGGCACCTATCTATTCGTAGTCGATTACAACGGCGACTCGGTCAACGACGCCTTCGCCACTACCTGCGGAGCCCCCAACGAGACGGTTACCGTCATCGCCGCGCCCGTCGTCGCGCCCAGCGTCGCCGTTACAAAGACCGCCGGCCCCGGCACCCTGCCCGAACCCGGGGGTGTCTTCACCTTCACCGTCGGAATGACCAACACCTCCGCTGCGCCGATAACCATCTTGACTATCACCGACAACGTCTACGGCAACCTTGCCACCGCCGCCGGCTCCACCTGTAGCACCCTGATCGGCGACATCCTGGCCCCCGGTGCGGCGGCGTCATGCACCTTCACAGGCACCTTCAACGGGAACGCGGGCGACACCGAGAACGACACGGTTACTGCGACGGTCGGCGGATCGGGCGGGCAGACGGCCACCGGATCGGACGAGGCGACCGTCTCGCTCACCGACGCCCTGCCCTCTCTAACGGTGAGCAAGACCGCAAGTCCGGTCTCCCTGCCCGAGCCCGGAGGCAACTTCACCTTCACCGTGGTCGTCACCAACACCAGCGTCGAGCCGCTCCGGATCACCTCGATAACCGACAGCATCTACGGGAACCTGGCCACCCTGACCGGCTCCACCTGCGGCGCCGGAATCAACATGAGCCTCGCCGCGTCCCCGGGACCGAACAACTCCTTCACCTGCAGCTTCACGGTGGCCGCGATCGGTAGTAACGGGGCGCAGGAAACCGACCGGGTGACGGCAACCGGCCGGGACGACGAAGGCAACACCACATCCGGCTTCGACGAAGCAACCATCACCATCACCGCTCCGCCCGCCGGCCCGGTGATCACCCCGCCGGTGGTTCCGATTGTCCCGAGGATCCAGGTGCCGGCTGTTGTCACCCCGGTCGCTCCGGCGGCGCTGGGCGTAATCACCCCTCCGGCCGTCGCCGCCCAGACTCCGGCTCCAACCGCCGCGCCAGCGCCCGCAGTGGCAGCTCCGTCCCCGGCGGCGCCGGCCAAGGCGCTGGTCCGAACCGGCACCGACACCCTTCCTCTGCTGGGTCTGGCCTGCAACCTGATCGTCTTCGGCTTCCTGCTGCTGAGCCCGGCAGCGAACCGCCGCCGTTACTCGAGGTCGCACACCTAACTCACGAACTCAACCTCGAGAAGGCCGGGTTCCGCAGTACCGGTCAGGAAGGCCAGCAGGCGTTGACCCTCCGCTGCCAGCTCCTCGGCTTCGTCGTCGGAGATCCGGACCATCGGCTGCAGCAGGAGGGTGGGGCGGCCGTCACGTAGCTGCGCCTTCCAGGTTCCGGAGAGGAACCCGTCCACCGAGAACATCGACCAGCTGAGCGGAAGGTTCTGCGGGGGCAGAGGCCCGGTTGCGACGTTGCGGTTCTCCGTCGCCAGCCAGGCGGCGCCCATCTTCCCCCGAAACTCCTCCGGCGCCATGCGGGAACGATCGGCGTGGGAGATGAAGACGTTGTCGTACTCGGGGAAGAACCTCGGCGGCGCCGGGGCCCCCGGGTCGGGACGGGGAGCGTCGGGGAGGTCGAAGAGCTCTTTGCCGTTGGCATCCCGGAACGTGACCAGCTGAGGCCGCAGGCGCTCGACCACCTCCTTTAGCTTCGTGATCCCGCACCACTGCCGGACATCGGAGACTGTCGCCGGCCCGAAGGCGGCGAGGTACCTGAGCACGACCTGGTCGATGGAGATCGCGGCTCCCGGGTCCGGGCCGGTCCAATGCTCGGTCAAGGCCCACCGGGCCTGGGCGCTTTGGCCCCACACGCCGCGGGGGGTCACCTGCACCGCCGGGATCAGAGGCAGGACGTACTGGAGCGCGTCCGGAGCGTGGTCCGGCCACCTTTCTGCGAGCAACGCCTTGACCTCGGCCCTGGTTCGCGGCTTCTCCCGCAACAGCTCGAGTGCATCGTCCCTCACGCCGTCCAGGTCGTCGCCCAGCCTGCCGGCGAATGACCTGCCCCGGTAGGTGCGGTCGAACCACGGCTGCATCAACGGACGGAGCGCCAGAGCGTCCCGGGCGGTCACCAGGTGGATGGTGCCGCGCATCAGGCCGCACCTAACCACCTTGCGGTCGAGCATCAGTTGGGCCAGCTCGTCGGGGTCGAATCCTTCGATGCGGGACCACAGACCGGTGTATGGGTCGCCCGGAACCTGGGCCTGCTGGCCGACCAGATGCTCGACGACCTCGACGGCCGGCCGTTCCACCCTTTTGAGAAGCATCTGCCGTTCGAGTGTCGCCCGGTTCAGGGCCCGGGCGTCGAGCACTTTTGTCATGGTCCCAAGCTACCCCCGAACGAGGTCAGAAGCTGACCGCAATTGGTGCAAGAATTCCTTCATGAGCGACACGACATCGAGGATCCTCCGCCTCTTGTCCCTGCTGCAGACCCATCGCGACTGGTCGGGCAGTGAGCTCGCCGGGCGCCTCGAGGTAAGCCCCCGAACGATCAGGCGGGACATCGACCGGCTGCGGGAGCTCGGCTACCCGGTTTACGCCAGCGCCGGGGTCGCCGGCGGGTACCGCCTGCAAGCCGGCGCATCCATGCCGCCGCTGCTGCTGGACGACGAGGAGGCGGTGGCCATCGCCGTCGGCCTGCGCTTCGCAGCCGGCGGATCGGTCGCCGGCATCGACGAAGCATCGGTGCGGGCCCTCGCCAAGGTCGAGCAGGTCCTCCCCTCCCGCCTGCGCCGGCAGGTGAACGCTCTCCAGACCTACACGGTTCCCATGACCTACGCCGGCAACTCCGGCCCGACGGTAGACCCGGACACCCTCATCTGCATCGTCCAGGCCTGCCGGGACCTGGAGCGGCTGCGTTTCGACTACACGGCGAAGGACGGAGCCGACACCAAGCGGCTGGTGGAGCCGCACCGCCTGGTCTCCGCCGGGCGGCGGTGGTACCTGGTGTGCTGGGACGTCGACCGCCACGACTGGCGGACCTTTCGCGTGGATCGACTGAGTGCCTGCGAGACCCAGGGCATCCACTTCCACCCCCGTGAGCTGCCGGCCGAGGACGCAGCCGCCTACGTCCAGAGCGCCATTGCCTCCACCTACACCCGGTACCAGCTGGTGGTGCGGCTGCACGCTCCGCTGACCGAGCTCGCCGACAAGGTGCGTTCTTCCGACGCCCAGCTGGAGGAGGTCGACGAGAACACCTGCATCCTGCGGGCAACCGGCGACTCCCTGGAGTGGCTGGCCGCCTGGATGGGTTGGTTCGGGGTCGACTTCGAGATCCTCGAGCCCCCCGAGCTGATCGACTACGTTCGGAACCTGGCGGCCCGGATGGAACGGTCCACCGGCAACGGGAGCTAGGCGAAGGGTGAGTCCCGGCTGTCCTGCCTGACCCCGTCGACGTAGACGTCGACCAACTCGGAGTAGAAGGCCACGTGGTTGGCGATCAAAGAGCACTCCAGCCGGGGAAACGGGTAGCTCCAGCAAACGTTCTTCTTTCCGTCCGGAACAGACCAGTACTGCGTGGCCTTGCCTTTGTAGGGACACATGCTGGTGTGATCCGACGGAGTCAGCCGGTCGAAACGCACATCCAGCTTGGGGATGTAGTACCGAACCGGCAGGTTGGTCTCCAGCAGCATCATGGGGCGGTTGGTCTCAGCGAGGGTCACGTCGCCCACCAACACCCGGACGTGCTTGGAGCTGCGAAGCACCTCAACGCGGTGGTACGGGTCCCTGGCGTGGCCGAAAACCTCCTCTTCCTCCTCGAAGATCGTGTCCATCCGGGCCCAGTACATCCCGATCAGCTCGCTGAGGTCCGGGCACCCGTCCGGCGATTCTTCGTAGGAGAAAAGAGCCTCCTCCACGGTACGTGACTCCGATACCACGGCCCACACAGTGGCCGGGCCCTTCCGTCCCGCAGGCCGGTCCGACGCCTGGGGCTTCAGCAACTCCATACGGACGTCGTCCTTGGGGACGTAGACGACGGGGAGGTAGCCGGCCTCGAACATGATCTGCGCCCGGTTGCTGTCCACGACAAGCTCACCTGCTGCAAAGGCGCGGACCCGTTTGGGGGTGGGTTCGAGCCGGATGTCCTCGGGGCCGTAACGCATATGGGGGATCTGCATCTCCTCCAGGAGGAACCCGCTCATCGATGCACCACTCCTACGACCTGCGCTCCAACCATCCCGGCCTCCCGTGTAGACATCAGAGCCTTCCGGTGTAATCCACGGAACCGCACATTACAAGACGTCGTTGCGAATATTCTTGGCTACGTGAAACCATCCGAGCTTCTCAACGTCTCCGATTTCGGCAGGGCAGCCGAAGAAGCGCTGCAGCACGACGTCTTCGACTACTACGCCGGCGGGGCCCTCGACGAATTCACCCTGAGGGACAACGTCGACGCCTGGCAACGATTGAAGTTGTATTACCGCGTGATGGCAGGGGTCGGCGAGATCGACCTGGGCACGACAGTTCTCGGCCGGCGGGTCTCGATGCCGGTGCTGGTCGCCCCGACGGCGTTTCACAAGCTTGCCTGCACGGTCGGAGAGGTCGCAGCCGCCCGGGCCGCGGGCCGCGCCGGGACCGCCTTCTGCCTGAGCTCGCTATCGACCACCGCTATGGAGGATGTCTTCGCCGAAGCCTCCAGCCCCAAGTGGTTCCAGCTCTACATATACAAGGACCGGGGGCTGACCCGGGAACTGATCGCCCGGGCCGAGGCGGCCGGGGCGGAGGCCATAGTCCTTACCGTGGACGCGCCGGGCTGGGGGAACCGGGAACGGGATGCCCGGAACGCTTTCCGCCTGCCGCCGGGCATGACCGTTGCCAACGTCGCACCGGTCGGCAAGGGCGAATTCCCGGAGGTCGAAGGATCCGGCCTGGCAGCCTACGTGCGAACCCATTTCGAGTCGGCGCTGAGCTTCGACGACCTGGACTGGCTGTGCGCCACCACCGACCTGCCGGTGGTGGTCAAAGGCGTATGCCGGGGAGACGACGCCCGGCGCTCGGCGGAGCAGGGCGCAAAGGCGGTGATCGTCAGCAACCACGGCGGCCGGCAGCTGGACACCGCCCCGTCGACGTGCGACGCACTCCCCCACGTGATCGACCGGGTGGGGGAAGCCTGCGAGGTCTGGGTCGACGGCGGCATCCGCCGGGGCAGCGACGTCCTGAAGGCTCTCGCCATGGGCGCCGGGGCCGTGTTGGTGGGCCGCCCGGTCCTCTGGGGCCTCGCGGTCGACGGCGAGGAGGGGGCGTTTACCGTATTGGAAATCCTGCGCCGCGAACTGGAGGAAGCGATGCTCCTGTCTGGTTTCGCCACGACGGGCGAAATCGACCGGGCGATCCTTAACCCCTGACGCCAAATCGGCTCTGGATGGAGCCAACCTGCGGTGCTAGGTTGGGCCCATGGCAAGCGTCCTCCGGACCCTTCTATGCGACCTGTTGCAGATTGAGGTTCCCGTAATCCAGGGAGCGATCGGCGGCCCCTGGGATGTGTCGTCGCAGATGATAGCGGCGGTGTCCAACGCCGGAGGCCTGGGAAGCATCTCCGCCACCCTCAAGACGCCGGAGCAGATCGAGCGCCAAATCAGCGAGGTCCGGCAGATGACCGACAAACCCTTCGCCGTGAACCACACCCGCCGGCCTTTCAACGAGGAGGCGTTCCGGGCGACGCTGGCCGCGGCTCCGGCAGTCATCTCTTTCGCCCAGGGCGATCCGGGGGACCTGGTGGATCGGGCCCACGACGCCGGCGCCAGGTTTCTGCACCAGGTGGCTACTGTCGCGCAGGCGCGCATCGCCAACCGGGCGGGAGCAGACGTAATCATCGCTCAGGGAGGAGAGGCGGGGGGATTCGGAGGGTCGATCGGGACCATGACCCTGGTTCCCCAGGTGGTGGACGCCGTCGCACCGACGCCCGTGGTTGCGGCCGGCGGGATTGCCGACGGTCGCGGTCTTGCGGCCGCCTTGATCCTGGGGGCCGCGGGGGTCAACATCGGCACCCGTTTCCTGGCATCCGTCGAGTGCGCAGTCAGCGAGGAGTGGAAAAGCCTGATCGTTGCTTCCGAATCGGAGGACGTGGTGAAGATCAACTTCGCAGAGTCCGTCGTGCCGCCGATGACCGAGGGAGGGTGGCCGGCGATCCCACGATCTCTCAGGACCGAATTCATCGATGAGTGGAATGCCCGGCTGCCCGAGGTCGCCGAAAACGCCGGGCATCTGAGGGCCGAGCTCGGTGAGGCAATGCGCAGCGGCTTGGCTCACCGGCTCATCCCGCTGGCGGGGCAGACTGCGGGACAGATTGCCGAGGTTCTCCCCGTGGCCGAAATCATGCAGCTTCTGGTCGGCCAGGCGGAGAGCGCCCTTTTGGGGTGGCGGCGAGATGCCGGAAGCATGGATGCGTAGCCCGCTCCCGTCGTTTTGCCCATCCAGGGAACGGGTAGCTACAAACAAGGAACATACCGACGACTGAGGAGGCATTCCATGGTAGAGGAAGCCAAAGACGCAGCGGGCGACCCGGTAATCACTCCCAAAGGCCGGCACCGCCCAGAGGGTATGGGCGTAGACGTGCCCGACGACATCGAACTCCCGCACGGCATTACGGATACCCAGACCACGCCCAAAAACGACCCGAACGTCGAGTTCGGCGGAGACGGCAAGTCGAGCCAGGCGGTCCCGGGAACCGTTTAGATCTCAAAGCTCCACAGGCCGCCCGCAATGCGGGCGGCCTTTGGTTTATGCGGCCTTTTTGACCTTCTTGTTGACCTTCTTGGCGGCCTTGTCCTTCCTGGCTTTTTTCCTCAGGTCCTTCACCGCCTTGCGGGCCTTCCTCAAGGTTTTCTTCGCCTTCCTCAAGGCTTTGTTGCCGCCCTTCTTTCCGGACATGGGGCTTCCTTTCTTCCGTTGATTGTTGGGTTCCTACCCCAATCGCCGAAGGCCACTCCGGCGGGTGTTCCCAGGTCGCATCCAAAAAGAAGTTTGTAGGGAGTATCCCTCCGGGCCGGTCCGGCGGTTACTGATACGAGATGAGAAAAATCCAGAATTCCCACATCACCTTTGATCGGCTGATCGACGGTAAGGCCCCCTCCGCCGATTCGCCGGCCGACGGCCTGTCGCTATTTGTCGAACAGGCCAAGAGGGTCGCCGCCATCGCTCCCAGCCCGGCTGCCGAGCAGGCTCATCTGAAGACGATTCTGGAGCAAGCTCATCTTCTCGTAGACAAAGGCGAACCGGCCGCGAGACCGGCAAGCAAAGCCACCGGGCCTGAGATTCAGGCGTCCGGGCTGCCAACACGAAGGAGGAAAGTGGTGCTCAGCTCTTTGTTCGGTTCACTCACAACCAAGCTGGCTGCCGCCGGAGTGGCGGTCATGATGACCGGCACCGGCGCACTGGCAGCAACGGGAAGCCTTCCCGACGCCGTGCAGGACAAGTTTGCAGTAGCCGCCGAGGTGGTCGGGATCGACCTCCCCACCGGGGACGACGAGGTCACCGACACCGAAACCGACGGCACGACCGATGACGGCACCGACGGCACCGACGGCACCGAAGGCACCGAAGGCACTTCCGGCAAGAGCTCCAGCGACGACGTTCACGCCGCCCAGGACGCAACCGAGCCCGGCCCCGAGCGCGGCAAAGCGGTCTCCGAGGCCGCTCGCCAGAAGCCGGCCGGCGAGTCCGACCCCGACGTCGACGAGTCCGATGCGGATGTCGACGAGTCGGACAACCAGACCAGCGCCGCAGTTCACGAAGCAATCGAGTCCACCGAGCCCGGCCCCGAGCGTGGCAGGGCGGTCTCCGAGGCAGCCTCCGGCAAGAGCCGGGGCGGCGAGGACACCGACTCGGAAGAGTCTGAGGAGGAAACGGAGTCCCCCGCCGGCGAAAAGACGAACAAGAAGTAATCCGCTAGCTACGCTAGCCAGATGAGTTTCAAAGGAGGGCAACGCCCGCTTCGCCAACCAGCCCGCCATCTACGGCAGTCACTTTCCTGTCGGTGGAGACTTCCGTAGATGGCAGTTGGCGAGGGCTTCCCCGAAATTCTGAGAGCCGCTCAGCTTGGAGCTGAGTGGGCTTGGCGCACCCTGTACCGGGATCTCGCACCGGCAGTCACCGGATACCTTCGTCTGCACGGCGTCGGCGAGCCCGAAGACCTTACCGGCGAGGTGTTCGTCCAAATCGTACGGGGCTTGAGCGGCTTCACCGGCGACGAGATGCAGTTCCGCTCCTGGGTGTTCGTGATTGCCCACCACCGCATAGCGGACGAGAGACGCGCCCGTACCCGCAAGCCCTCCGCACCCGCCGAATTCCAGGCCCTGGAGCAGGTGGCGCCAACCGGCAACGCCGAGGAGGAAGCCCTCGGCCGGCTTTCGGTCGGGGAGATCCGCCGGGTCCTGGACGCCCTGTCGGACGACCAGAGGGATATCATGCTTCTTCGGATCGTCGGAGGACTGACTCTGGAGGAGACCGCCGGGGTTGTCGGCAAAAGGATCGGATCGGTGAAAGCGCTTCAGCGCCGGGCGATCGCCACCATCCGGAGGATGGGCCTGGTCAAGATGAGCGCCGCTCCGGGCAAGCTGACCACCGAGCTGGGACTAAACAGCTCCGCCGGCCGGTAGGCCCGAACAGATCTCAGCCAGAAGGGCGATAGCCTCGTCGAGCGACGAGGTGATCCGGCCGCCGCTCACCCGGATGAAGTACTCGACCTGAAGGTTGACGACGGCCCCGGCCTCTCCGGTCTGCCGGATGTCCGTGCGGTAGCCGACCACCGGCCGGCCGAGCGCCGCGGCGTACCCGATCTCGGCGGCGGTGCCGCTGTCCACGTCGGTTCCGTCGAGCACCGCCAGAACTGCATGCGCCTTCTCGATCATCCGAGCGTTCTTCTCGCCGATGGCCATCGGGTCTACCGGCTCGTGGACATCTGAGCCCGGCGAAAGCTGCCACGGGTCCAGGACGGCGAAGCCCGCCGCAGCCAGGGCGGCGAGAAGCTCGGTTTCGTAGAAGAGCCGCGTGGGAACAGAAAATCCCAGAGGGCTGGCGACGTAGACACTCCCGCTTGCAATCAAATCGAACGGAAGCCTAGCCGATCGATTTTGGAGCCCGATGAACTCGCCTGTCGCTCTGCGCCTATGATGTGTGATGAAGGAAGGATTTCCCGACAATGTCCACGGAACGTTTGCTCGCTAAGACCTTCGTAGAGTTGGCCGATACCCTGGTCGCCGACTTCGACGTGGTGGACTTTCTTCACACACTCGCCAACCGAACGGCGGAGTTGTTTGAGGCCGCCGAAGCCGGGGTGATGCTGGGAGACCAGCGCGGGGGCTTAAGGGTAATGGCCTCCTCCAGCGAGCGGGCTCGCCTTTTGGAGCTGTTCGAGCTCCAGAACGAGCAGGGCCCCTGCCTGGACAGCTTCAAGTCGGGGGAACCGGTCAACGTGGAAGACCTCCTGAAGGAGAGCCGCTGGCCGCTGTTCACTGCCGAGGCAACCGAAGCGGGATTCCGATCGGTTCACAGCCTTCCGCTGAGGTTCCGCTCCGAGGTCATCGGTGCGCTAAACCTGTTCCGAGCCACGCCCGGCCTTCTGGCGGCGCACGAGCTGGCAGGAGCGCAGGCGATGGCGGACATCGCCACGATCAGCATCCTGCAGGAGCGGGCGCTGCGAGAGGCAAAGGTACTGGCCGACCAGCTCCAGCGCGCTCTCAACAGCCGCGTGATCATCGAACAGGCAAAGGGGGTGCTGGCCGAGCGGGCACAGGTCAACCTGGACGATGCGTTCAACATGCTTCGCAGCTACGCCAGGAACCACAACCGGCGGCTACACGATGTCGCTACCGCCGTCGTCTCGAGCCTGCTCAGCATCGAGGACCTGAAAAAGCACGGCTCTTAGCTACTGGGCCGGGAGGATGGAGCCGACCTCCGCCTCGAACGAGGTGGCGAGCTTTTGTCTTGGCTTCGGCCAGTCGCCCAATCCCAGAGGTTCCAGCAGGTACTGGGCGATCCTCGCGCTCGGATTGCAGAGTCGAGCAAGCAATAGATCGTCTGCTTCGTGGACTGGGGCGTTGAGGTCTGTGCCCTGCTCGTCGTTTGCCGGCATGCTGCCCCCCAATCGATTCGGTTACCCAAACAACCGGGGTCCGGGGCAGTTGCGCCTGAAGGCGTGCCTGAATTGTACTCCTGACAGGACGTGGCAACAAGGGGCCAATCGGGGGGGCGGTTAGCCCTTCGACGGTGCCCCGGTCGCGCCGAGGTCTGCCATTACGAGCCTGCTCTCGATGAACGCTTCTGCGACCTCCCTGAGCCTCAGGTGGTTGCTGCGGGCGTATCGGCGGAGGATCTCAAAGGCCTCGTCCACTCCGATCTGCGCCCTCTCGGACAACACTCCTTTGGCCTGCTCGATCACCACCCGGCTGTTCAGGGCGGACTGAAGCTGTTCTGCCAGGATCCTCGCCTCTGCTATTGCGCGTTGCTGGAGGATCCCGATGGTCGCAACGTCGGCCATCGCCTGGGCCGAGACCAGGTCGTCGGCGCTGAAGGCTCCGGGGGTGGTCCCAAAAAGGTTGAGCGCGCCGATGACCTGGTTCTGGCACCGGAGCGCCAGCGCATGCACGGAGCGGTAGCCGGCGCGGGTAGCTTCGGGAGCGAACATCGGCCACCGGTCGAACTCGCTCTCCAGATCGTCTGCGACCGAGGGCTTGCCGCTTCGGAAGCATTCCAGGCACGGGCCCTCCTGGTTCTGGATCTCGAAGAGCTCCAAAAGGCGGGCCCGCTCGCTGGAGGACGCCACGACCCGCAGCCCGCCATCGGGTCGGACCAGCATGATCCCGGCTTCAGCCGCATCGAGAAGCTCGGCACACCTCAGGGCGAGGGTGCTGAGAAAGTCCACCACGTCGAAGTCCTGTACCAAGGTGTCGGCAAGCTCGACGAAGGTGCGAACCAGTCGTTGGTCCTCTCTCATCGCACCCCCTCCTTCCCGGCTAAGGCTGCGCGGTTAGACGGAGCCGCCGGGCGATGACCTCCTCGGCCACCTCGAAGATCGTCAGCTCGTTGGCAAAGGCGTACCCGCGGATGCGGGCCAGGGCGTTGGCCATGTCCGACTCGATCTGTGCCGCCACCATCCCGGTTGCCTGGTGGACCCGCGCCCGCTCGGCGAAACGGTCCGACAGCGGCCAGTGGAGGGACCCTTCCGCCTGCAGGTCGATGATGTCCTGAGTTGCGACGTCGGCCAGGACCAGAGCGTCCGACAGTTGGCCCTTGGAGAGCCACCCCGGCTCCTTTCGGAAAAGGTTCAGCGCTCCGAGGCGGATGACACCGATCTGGAGGGGATAAGAAAACACCGCTGAGATCCCCAGTTCCACCGCTTGGGGCGCGAAGAACGGCCACCGGGAGCCGGCCTCGGCCAGGTTTGGCTCCAGGGCGGGGCGTCCCAGCCCGTGTGCGTCCAACGCCGGGCCCTCGCCGAGCGCGAACTGGAGGTCCTCCACCGTTTCTGCCAGCTGATCGGAAGCCCATACCGCCCCCAGCTCGGACTTGGTCATCAAGGTCAGGCCTGCGGCGTCGACCCCGAGCAGATGAACCCCGGCAACACAGACCCGCGCCGGATAGGTTGCGGGGTCCGGGTCCCCGGCTGCGCTGACTGCGCCGATCACTCTGGCGAGACGCTCTGCGTCCACGTGATGCCCCCGAACGAGTTTTCAACGGCTGCTCCCTCTTTTCTTGGGGAGACTGGAGCGGCGCCATCGGGTCCAGGGTGAGCGCTTGCTGGATGAATAAAAGGTGGTTAGGTAACCATCCTACCGCCACAGCGGCGGTACCTTACGAGTGCGCCCGGGAGGACTTGAACCCCCAACCTGCCGGGTAGAAGCCGGCTGCTCTATCCAGTTGAGCTACGAGCGCGGTGTCTTAAGTGTAGAGGCTGGCGCCCACCCCCCTCATTGTGGAACCGACTTCAGCCTGCGTCGGTACACTGAGGGTTACGGGATGTAGCGTAGCTTGGTAGCGCGCGGCGTTTGGGACGCCGAGGTCGTCGGTTCGAATCCGGCCATCCCGACTCAGCCGGCAAAGTCCTCCGCAGTCATGCCGTCGGGATGGCCGGCAGGCCACTGGACCAGCTCAATCCGGTTCCCGTCGGGGTCGACAATCCACGATGTGAAAAAGTCGTCTGAGCCGTGTGAGGCCGGCTCCTCGGCTTCAACGCCAAGGGTAGCGAGCTTGGCGGTCGCGGCTTCCATTGATTCGACCTGGATGACCAGGTGGCTGAGTCCGGTGCCGGGGTTCGGGTGGTTTTCCGGATCGTAAACGAGCTCGATGGTGACGAAATCGTCCCCCGGGAGTTTGAGCATGACCAGCTTGCCCAAGGGGGTTTCGGGGACGGTGCCGAGGACCTCGTAGCCGACGGACTCGTAAAACTTGAGCGAGCGGTCCAGATCGGCCACCCGCAGGCCGATGTGCAACGTCCTCATTCCGTTCTCCCACGCTCGTGCTCGCCCATCGCCCAGTCGGTCACCCAGGGGCCGAGACGCCGTCGAGGGTCATCTGGGTCGAGATGATCAGCCTTCCCATGGGTTACCTGAGGTTGTTGGTCTTGTCAGGACCGAGTGCTTCGGCTGTGTGATTTCGGTACTAAAACTGCCTAGTCGGCCCAGAATTCGTCGAAAGCGTAAAGATCGTCCAGGTTCGACCAAAACTCCGAGAACTTGCCGTCTTTTACGTGCCAGACGTGAACATCGTTCGAGTTCAACGACTTACCTTTTCTTTCCCCCGTGAGCTTGACAAGGGCGACGCCGTGCTCGTCGTTGGCAAGCAGGTCGTGGATCTCCAGCTTGAAGGTTCCCCCGGTGTGCTCCATAAGCTTTTGGAAGAACCCTCCGACCTCCTGTTTGCCGTTGTAGTCTCCGGCGACTTTGTCGTTTCGGCCGGGGGCGTGCCACCTTATGTCGTCGGTGAACAGCCCCATAACGGTTTCGATGTCACCTCTCCCGAATGCCTCGTATCCCTGCCTGAGCGCTTCCTCGTTGGGATGAGCCATGCCGTTCTCCTTCCGGGCGATTGGAAGTTCCTAGCTCAATTCTAGGCGTACTCGACCTCCCAGCCTAGCCCCGGCCGGGGAGTTATGCACTTGCGGAGGGTGACTTTGGGGCGGGAGCCACAGCGTGCGGACCCATGCCGGTAGACTAGGTTTCGAACGTCGCGGGCGTAGCTCAATGGTAGAGCTCCAGCCTTCCAAGCTGGTGGTGCGAGTTCGATTCTCGTCGCCCGCTCTGTTGTCGAGCCCCGGCCCCCGAAGGGTTGCGGTCCCGGTTCGGCGGTTAGGATCATTCGCATGACCGAACGCCAGCGAATCCTCGACGCCGTCTCCAGGTACTCCGACCGCTTTCTTGCCCACCTCACCGAGGCCTGCGCCATCCCCAGCGTGGCCACCGAGGGACAGGGGGTCGAGATGATGGTGTGGCTCGAAAATCGCTTGCTGGAACTGGGCGCCAAGGTCTCCCGGCTGTCCGTGCCCGGGTCGCCCGAGGCGATCCTCGGCGAGTTCGTCGGCGCCGACAGCACCCGCACCCTGATGATCTACGACCACTACGACGTCCAGCCGGTAGACCCGCTCAACCTGTGGATCTCTCCTCCGTTCGAGCCGGCAGTCCGGGACGGCAGGCTGTACGCCCGGGGCGCCGCCGACAACAAGGGCGACCTGATCGCCCGGCTCTGTGCGCTGGAGGTCTACCAGGAGCTCTACGGCCAGCTCCCCTACACGGTCAAGTTCCTCATCGAGGGCGAGGAGGAGAACGGCAGCGTCTACTTCGAGCGGATCTGCCAGGCGTACGCCGAGGAACTGAAGGCCGACGACTGCGTCTGGGAAGGCGGCTGGATGGACCTCGACGGCCGGCCGGAGATGTACTACGGCTGCAAAGGCCTTCTTTACATCGAGCTGCGTTACAGGGCGCTGACCGGCGACCAGCACTCGTCGATCGCCGTGTACGCCCCCTCGGCCGCCTGGCACGTCCTCAAAGCGGTCAACTCGTTGAAGGACGACAAGGGAAACATCGTCATCGAGGGGTTCCACGACAAGATCGTCCCGCCCGGCCCGCGGGAGGAGGAGCTCATCGCCAGGATTCCGTTCAACGAGGAGGCGATGAAGAAGCGCCTTGGCATCACCGAGTTCTACAAGGGGTTGACCGGCACCGACCTGAAGCACGAGCTGCTCTACGCCCCCACTGCGAACATCGCCGGCTTTGAAACCGGCTACACGGTCCCCGGGGGGCAGAAGACCGTCCTGCCGGCCGAGGCCATGGCCAAGGTGGACTTCCGTCTGGTGCCCGACCAGGACGGCACCGAGATCGCCGGGTTGGTGCGCAAACATCTGAAGGACAAGGGCTTCGGTGACATCGAGGTCAGCGTGATGAGCCACGAGAACCCGTCCCGGTCCCCGCTGGACTCCACGCTCGGCCGGGCTGCTGAGAAGGCCGCCGAAGGGTGGTTCGAGGACCCGGTCACCATCTACCCGTACATGTGGGCCACCGGGCCGATGTTCCCCATCGCCCAGGGCCTCGGGATTCCCATCTGCTCGCCCCCGGGGGTCGGGCGCCCGGACTCGAACCTTCACGCCCCCAACGAGCACGTTCACATCGACGATTTCTACGACATCATCGGCTACACCGTCGCCTACCTGCGGGAGTACGGTCAAACCGACCCGGTTTAGTGCCTTGTGGCACCAGCGAGTATTTTTGATGGAGTGAACTACGACTCCATAATCGTCGGCGGCGGGATCATCGGGCTCAGCATCGGCTGGCGCGCCTCCCAGCTCGGCCTGTCGGTTCTCATCCTCGACCGGTCCGACCCTCCGGACGCGGCATCGACCGTCGCCGCCGGCATGCTCGCCCCGGTCACCGAGACGACCTTCGGCGAGGACGACCTGCTCCGGCTGAACCTGGAGGGTGCCCGGCGCTGGAAGGGGTTCGCCGAGGAGCTTTCTTTCGCCGCCGGGGTCAACCTGGCCGACCACCGGCGCGGGATCCTGCACACCGCCCTGGACCGCGACCAGTCCGAAGCCCTCTCCCGGCTCTACGAGTACCAGCAGGAGCTGGGGTTGGAGGTCGAGTGGCTCTCCTCCATGGCGTGCCGCCGGCTGGAGCCGGCCCTGCACCCCTCGACCCGGGCCGGGATCCTCGCCGGGGGCGATTGGGCCGTGGACCCCCGGGCCGTGCTGGAATCTCTGCGGACCGTTTTGAAGGCTTCCGGGGCGGCCATCCGTCACGGTGTCGAGGTGACGAAGGTCACCGGAGGCGCCCAGCCTTCGGTCGCCCTGGCAACCGGTGAGCTGCTGGTGACCCGCACCGTCGTGGTGGCCGCCGGGCCGTGGTCCGGCCTGGTGCCGGGCGTTCCCGCCGGCATCGCCAAAGCGATACGGCCGGTGAAGGGTCAGATCCTGCGCCTGAATCCCTCGGCGTCGCTACCCGCGCCGATCAGCCACGCCGTCCGCAGCGAGGACGTCTACCTGGTCCCCCGCCCGGGGGGCGAGGTCGTCGTGGGAGCCACGGTTGAGGAGAAGGGCTTTGACACGGCCCCGACCGCCGGGGGGGTCTTCGAGCTGCTCCGGGCGGCCGACGAGCTGGTGCCCGGCATCCGCGAGATGGAGATCGGTGAGGTGGGCGCCGGCCTCCGCCCCGCCACTCCCGACAACGCTCCCCTGCTGGGTCTGATCGAGCCGGGGATTGCGATCGCCACGGGCCACTACCGCAACGGCGTGCTGCTGGCGCCGGTGACTGCCGACGGCATCGCCGAGCTGCTCGCCAAGGGCGAGCTGCCGCCCGAGCTGGCTCCGTTCGACCCCCACCGGTTCGCCCGATGAAGCTCAAGCTCAACGGTGAGGAGCACCGGTTGAGCGCCGGAGCGTCGATCCCCGACGTCCTTGGCATACTTGGATTCGAGGCGGCACGCGGCGTGGCCGTCGCAGTCGACGGTGAGGTGGTCCCCCGGAGCGAGTGGGGAGAGTTCGCCCTCTCGGACGGCATGCGGGTAGAGGTTCTAAGAGCGGTTCAGGGAGGTTAGGTGCGCGAGAAGCTGCAGATCGCCGGACGGGTCTTCCAGTCGCGCCTGATCTTCGGCACCGGCGGCTTCACCAGCCTGCAGGTGATGGGGGACGCCCTTAAGGAGACCGGCGCCGAGATGGTCACGGTCGCCATGCGGCGGGTGGACCCGGTGGCCGGCGGGTCGATCCTGGACGTCATCGAGGCGGCCGGATGCGACGTCCTCCCCAACACCGCCGGGTGCTTCACCGCCGCCGACGCAGTCCTCACCGCCCGGATGGCCCGGGAGGCCCTGGGGACGGAGTGGATCAAGCTCGAGGTGATCGGCGACGACCGCACCCTGCTCCCCGACGGCCCCGAGCTGCTGGCCGCCGCCGAGACGCTGGTCGACGAGGGGTTCATCGTGCTGCCCTACACCAACGACGACCCGATCCTCGCCAAACGGCTGGAGCAGGTCGGCTGCGCTGCAGTCATGCCGCTCGGATCGCCGATCGGCAGCGGGGCCGGAATTCGCAACCCCTACAACCTGGCGATCATCCTGGAGAACGCCGGCGTGCCCGTGGTGCTGGACGCCGGTATCGGAACCGCCTCGGACGCGACGATTGCGATGGAGCTGGGGTGTGACGCGGTGCTGGTCGCCAGCTCGATCTCCCGGGCGAAGGACCCGCTAAGCATGGCGCGGGCCATGCGGATGGCGGTCGAGTCCGGCCGGCTGGCGCACGAGGCGGGCCGAATCCCGAAACGCCTGTTCGCCGAGGCTTCCAGCCCGACCGAGGGCGTCGCCGAGTATTAGCTCTTCGTCCAGCCCTTTGCAGCCTTGAGCTCCCGCTTTACCTTCTTCCAGTCCGACGACTTCGTGCTCAGCAGGAAGTCGGTGACTATCTGCCCGATGCCGATCACCACCAGCAGCCAGGTCACCCACGCGGGCAGGTCCAGCGAGCGGGCCGCCGGGATCAGGGCAAAGGGGAGGATCTTGGTGACCACGGCGCCGCTGGCGTGCATGACCGCCCGCTGCGTGGGCGGGACCCTCAGGTAGGTGGCGTAGTCCAGCTTCGCCCCCGGACGCGGCGGCGGGGGCCCCCCGAGGAAGTAGTAGGTGAAGCGCATCCCCATCGCCCGGCCGACCGCCCAATGGGCGAGGCTGTGGGTACCGACCTCGAGGGCGCCCAGAGCGCCGAGGAAGACTACGGATCGCACAAAACGGTTGTCGATGCCCTCGGCGAGCACCAGGGCGGCCACCCCGGCCGCGGAGGCCCCGGCGAGAATCGCCGTTCCGGCAGCGGCGGGAACCCGGAGCTTCACCCCGTTCTCGAACGCGGTACGGTCGACGGCTGCGATGCGCTCGGCGTACCGATCGGCCAGAGAGAAGTCTCTGCGGGCCGCGCCGACCGCTTTCCAGAACCCCGTGCCGTCCAGAGGAAGACCCCGGGCGACTGCCGCTTCGGCCCGGTCGAGTACCCGCTCCATCGATTCCGGCGTCATGAGGCTCCTCCGCTGTTAAACGTTTGATTTAAGCGTATGCTCAAATCCGGGTCCGGTCAAGCTGTGTCTCAGGAGTCAACAAGTAGTAAAGAGAGTCCGATTGAGGCAATTTCCGCTAGAATGGCGAGCGTGACGGGCTTCGCAACAGGGATGATTGCGGGCGCGCTGTGGCTCGTGTTCTTTATTGGACTCGGCTTGACTGCCCGTAACTCCCCCGGTCATCCCTTCAAAAGCATAAAAAGGTTCCGGTCTTCGACCAAGAGCCTTGACCTCGACGTGCCCAGTGCCCTCCAACCCCCCGCCCCTTCAGGGTCCTCCGAGGTGCGCATCATGAACCCCGGCGCCACCCCCGCCAGGACCACCGGCGAGTGGGAGCAGCCTCGGGCCGCACGGGACGGCGACCCATGGGACGAGCCGAAGCCGAAGTCGACCAGGCAGTTCCAACGCCCAACCCTTAGGCCGGTCCCCGACCTGCCGGAGCCTACGGTCCTGATCGACCCCGCCACCTTCTTCGAGCCGGACCATCCGCGTTCCCGGCCCCGCCCGGTTCGCCAGGAGTCGCCCCCGGTCTTCGAAGACGAGCGCCAGTTCCAGCCAACCCTGATCGAGACTGAGCACCCGGCCTTGGCGCAGGCTTCGGCCCGCACCGGGTCGGGCGGATTCGGCGGCGGTGAGATGGGCGGGGGCAGGATGAGCCACCAGTCGATGATGTCGGCTTCGAACAAGCCTCCCCAAGGCCCACCCGAGCCCGCGCGCGGACCGGACCCGGGCTACCCCACCTCTCCGGGCTTCGCACCTGAATCGTTCCCGCCACCCGACTCCGGTCCGCCCGCCCCGCAGGCCGGGCCGTCGCTGCCTGCTTTCCCCCCACCCGCCCCCTTCGAGGAGCCCAAATCGGGCCGCTTCGGCAAGAAGGGCCGCGCCAAGCCGGAGAAGGCGCCGAAGCCCGAGAAGTCTCCCAAGCCCGCAGCGGCAGCTCCGCCTCCCGCCGCCCCGGCGCCGTTGGTGCCCCCGGCAGCCGCCCGGGAGAAGCCCAAGAAGGAGAAAAAGGGCCTGTTCAAGCCCCCCAGGCCGAAGGAAGCACCCCAGGCCGCCGTCCCGCCGCCCCCCGTTCCGCCCAAGCCGGTAGCGCCGCCCAAGCCGCGCTTCACGGCCCCGTTCAACTACACCCCGCCGACCTCAGCGCCCCCGGCGGCACCGCCCAGGTACCCCACCACCCCGGCAACCGGGCCTGCCAACCGTTCGCCATGGGCACCCCCGGCGTCCTTCAGCCCGCCCGCCACACCTTCGTTCGGCAACTGGGGTCCCAAGGCGCCCGAGCCGGCACCCGAGCCGCCGGCGCAGTCCGGGCCGGCTTCAACCCCGCCCGGGCAACCGTTCGTGCCGCCCGCCTCGCCCTTCTTCGGCAACGGGAACGGCCACGGCAACAAGGTCCCGGAGGACACCGCCCTCGAGTCCGGGCAGTGGCCGTTTGGCTTCAACGCAGCCGGCGCCTCCGACACCAGCGCGCCGAACCGAGATCCTGAGCTGCCCGCGTACATCGAGCTTTCGATGTTCCAGGACCCCACCTCCGCCGACGACATCGCCGCCGAGCAGGATTCGGAAACCGACCAGCCCGAGGCTGAGGCCGAAGAGGTCGCAGAGACCGGCGGCGCCCAGGAGGCGTGGCTGGCCGACGACGCATGGCCCGCCCCGAAGGAGTCCCGGCGCAGGTGGAAGCGGGATCCGTGGCCCACGGAGGACATCCCGCCGGTCGAGGAGACCCAGCTCCTCGAACAGCACTGGCCGGAAAATGCCCCGGAGGCCGAGGAGGTTGCGGTAACCGACTGGACCTCTCCCGACACTCCCTGGCCCGGTGAGACCCGCCGGCCGGCCGAGCCGTCCTGGGCCGCCGAACCTCCGGAAGCGGAGTCGCAGCAACCCCCGCCCCAGTGGGGAGACGAGCCCTGGCAGCACGAGCGTCCATCCGCCCCCGAGCCGGTCGCCGAACAGCAGTGGACCCACCGCGAGCCCAGCGCCGAACACCCCGCGACCGACCCCTGGGGCCAGGAACACGACCGTCGCGCCGCCTCGCAACAGCCGGCTCCCGAACCGTGGGGCCGGGAACCCGAACCGGAGCCCGCGCAGCAGGCACCCGAGCCTTGGAGCCGGCAGCCCCAGTTTGCCCCCGAAGCCCCCGCCGAGGACCCCTGGGCCCAGGCGCGGGTGCGTGAGGTCGAGCCGGTCCGCGCTCCCGTGGAGCCGCCGGAACACCGAGCGCCGGCCGAGCCGGAGCCTGCGCCCGAACCCCCCTCGAACGGGCGTCAGATCTTCGTCGACGACGAAGAGGACTGGAAGCCCCTCAGCATCGACCTCAACCTCGACGAGGACAAGCCTGCGCCGAACCCGGTTTTGGAGGCCGCCGCCCGGCTTAAGGCCGCCGAGACGGCTATCAAGGTAGAGAACGGGCTGGCTTACGTGCTGGTCGACGACGAAGGCCGTCCAGTCCTCCGCTGAGTGCCGGGTTCCAAGAACATCTTCATCGGGACCGCTTCCTGGACCGACAAGACCCTCATCGAGAGCGGGAAGTTCTATCCGAAGGAGGCGAACAACGCCGAGTCCCGCCTCCGCTTCTATGCCGACAACTTCCCGATTGTCGAGGTCGACTCCACCTACTACTACCCGCCCTCCGATCAGGCGGTGGACGCCTGGGTGAACCGAACGCCCGACGAGTTCACGTTCCACATCAAGGCCTGGTCGTTACTCACCAAACACCCGACCCGGCCCAACTCCCTGGCGCCCGACCTCCGGGAGACCGCCACCGAACGCAAGGGCAAGTTCCTGTACGCCAGCCACCTGCCCGACGAGACCATGGACGAGGTCTGGCGCCGGTTCGCCGCATCCCTCATGCCGCTGCACTCAACCGGCAAGCTCGGGGTTATCCACTTCCAGTACCCCGAGTGGTTCATGCCGGGGACCGAGAGCCGCAACTACATCGTCGAGTGCCAGGAGCGGCTGCACAACTTCCGGATCGCCGTGGAGTTTCGTAATTCGCTGTGGTTCGAGGAGCGAAACCTTCAGAGGACCCTCGAGTTCCTCCGAAGCCACGACATCCCGGTTACCAGCGTCGACATGCCGCAGGGCTTCCGCTCCAGCATGCCTCCGGTGGCGGCGGCAACCGCCAAGGACCTGGCGTACGTCCGCTTCCACGGGCGCAACACCGAGCAGTGGGACAAGCCGCAGGAGATCGCCACCCCGCGATTCGCCTACAAGTACACTCAGGAGGAGTTGTTGCCCTGGGTTCCGAAGCTCAAAGAGCTGGCGAACCAGGCGAAGGAGGTTCACGTGCTCATGAACAACTGCTACCAGGACTACGCGGTCCAAAACGCCCGCGACCTGGGCGAGCTGCTGGAGGAGTAGGGCCATCGGCATTCGAGCTGAGAACGGTTGGGACCACCCCGAAACTCGCCGCGTGGTGACCGCCGCCTTCGGGCGGAGAGCCGAGGCAGAGCTTGTCGACAAGCTGCGGGACACCGACGGCTTCGTCCCGCAACTCTCGTTGGTTGCGGACAAGTCGGGGGTCATTCTGGGGCACGTCATGTTCACCCACGTAACCCTTGAATCGGACCCGCCGGCGAAGGTCCTGGCCCTGGCCCCCGTCTCGGTCTACCCGGCGTTTCAGAAGCGGGGCATCGGAAGCGCTCTGATCAGCAGGGGGCTGGCGATCGCCGAGGAGCGCGGCGAGCCGCTGGTAGTGGTCCTGGGGCACCCGGAGTACTACCCGCGCTTCGGGTTCGTGCGGGCGAGCACGCTCGGCATCACCTCGCCCTGGCCGGACATCCCCGACGACGCCTTCATGGTCAAGACCCTAAGCGCCTACCGGGAGGATATGAAGGGAACCGTGAGGTACCCCCCGGAGTTCGACGAAGCCTAGTTGACCCACTTCCCCTCGAGCGGATAACCCGCGTCCTCCCAGGCAACTATCCCGCCGGCAAACCGGCGCAGGTTGCGGTAACCCCGCTCCTCGAGATGTTTGTACAGCTCCGAGCTTGCCCGGCACGACGGGTTTGAGCAGTACACAACTATCTCGTCGTCGACGGAGAGCTCCCGGACGGCCTCCTCGACGGTGTGCAGGTGAAGAGAGCCCGGAATGTGCTTCGCTTCGAACTCCCAGTTTCCCAAAGCGTTCACAAGCTTGAAGTGGTCGCCTCGGACCAGCTTCTCCCGCAGCTCCTGCGCGCCGATCACATTGATCCCCTCGTCTTCCTGCGCGCCTGAAACGACCTCTGCCGCCGTGCGAGGTTCGGGCATCAAGCCACCTTCTTTCCGCGCAGACGGGGGACGTAGATCTGAGCGTGGACGTAGCACGCGTCGTATCGGTTGTAAGCCGACAGCTTGGTTATACATCCCGGGTGGGAGCACCTACGATCAGCAGCATAGGTGCGGTTGCGCTTCGGCAAGCCGTGCAAGCCGGTCGCCCGAATGCCCTTGGTACTCATCTTCAACCCTCCATCTCGAAAACTGCCGAGCCGTGAACGGGCCGTCCTATAGGCTCCCATAATACCAACTATTTTAGGTTTTAGAGCCTTCGGTGGCGCTAACGTAAGCACTTGTTTCCTTTAGAATTGACGTCATGGCGAGCACAGGAGCAGGCGACAAGACGTTGGAGGTGGTCGGCCGAGTTTCATCGGCGGCCCTGGTCGATGCGATGGGCCGGTTCCACAGGCACCGGTGCCACATCCTGGATCTGGTAAGTCCGACGCCCGGTAGGGTGCTGTTCGGCCCGGCGGTGACGATCTCGTTTTTCCCCGCCTGTTCGGCATCCACGGATCCGGACAAGGTCAACTTTGCCGGCCTGTTCTACGAAGCGGTGGGAGCGGAGCCTGCGGGGAAAGTCCTTGTGCTGGCAAGCAACGGGTACCCCGAGACGTCGCTTGGCGGCGCCACCAAACTCTCCCGCGTTGAGAACCACCACCTCGCCGGGGTTCTCACCGATGGGCGGTTGAGGGATTTTCAGCAACTAGGCGGCTACCGGTTTGCGACCTATTGCCGGGGAGAGACCACCAGGTGGGGCGGCGATGCCGTCACCCCGTTCCAGGCCAACGTTCCCGTTGTCGTCGGGGGCGTCGGCATCATTCCGGGCAACTACATCTACGCCGACTCCGGCGGTGCGGTGGTGATACCTGCGGACGAGCTCGAAAGCATCCTCAAAGAGGCGGAGCAGATCGAATCGGACGACGTTGCCTATCTCGAGACCATCAGGGCGGAGCGATTGCCGGCTCCCCGGAAGTCTCCCGCCCGGACGGGGCCGATCGTTGGACGAGACAGATCCAGGAGGACCAATTGAGCAAAACGCAAACTTTTGTGATTGTCGGGGCCGGGCTGGCCGGGGCCAAAGCGGCAGAGGCGTTGCGTAAAGAGGGGTTCGACGGCCGAATCCTCCTCATCGGTTCCGAAGATGCTTCGCCCTACAACCGGCCGCCCCTGTCGAAGGGTTACCTACGGGGGGAACGGGCCCGGGCCACCATCCTCGTTTCCCAAGAAGAGTTCTACTCCGAAAACGACATCGAGCTACTGCTTTCCACCCGGGTAACGGCGCTGTCGGCCGACCCGGCTCAGCTGGAGACGGACTCCGGCAGGATTCTGAAATACGACCGGCTGCTTCTCGCCACCGGCGCCCGGCCCCGGACTCTGAAGGTAGCCGGCGGCAACCTGGCAGGAATCCACTATCTGCGAACGGTCGCCGACGCGGACCGGCTGCGCGAACGGATTCAGTCGGCTACCAGGCTCGCTGTCGTGGGTGCAGGCTGGATCGGCTCCGAGGTGGCGGCATCTGCCCGGCAGATGGGTATCGACGTGGTTCTTCTCCACCCGAGGGCAACCCCTCTGGAGAAGGTCCTGGGCCCTGAGGTTGGCGGGGTCTTTCGCACCCTTCACGCCGAACACGGCGTTGAGCTCCGGCCCCACACCCGCATCGAGTCGTTCGTCGGTAACTCCACCGTTGAGGGCGTCAGAACGACCACCGGTGAGGTCATCCCTGCCGACCTGGTTCTGGCCGGCATCGGGGTCGAGCCCCGAACCGAGCTGGCCGAGCGGGCCGGGCTCCGGGTCGGGGACGGCATTGTGGTTGACGAGCGGCTTCGAACGGGGGATCCCGCCATTTTTGCCGCCGGCGATGTCGCCTCCGCCTGGCATCCGATCTACAACCGCCGCCTGCGGGTTGAACACTGGGCCAACGCGATCTACCAGGGCGCCACGGCGGCCCGGAACATGCTCGGGCATGACGAGGTCTACGATCGGGTCCCCAACTTCTTCTCCGACCAATACGACCTCAGCATCGAGTATCTCGGGCACTCCGGAGAGTCGGACGGAATGGCCTTTCGCGGCGACCCCGCGTCACGCACCTTCCTGGCCTTCTGGCTGCAGGACGGGCGGGTTGTCGCGGGGATGAACTGCGGCTTTCGCAGGGTCCACGATCCCATCGAAGCCCTCATCAGGAGCCGGAGGCGCGTCTCCACTGAAGAGCTGGCCGACCCCGAAATCCCGCTTGAACAGATCGCCGAAGGGAGACGCCATGACCAGGCTTCAACAGCTCTACGCTGAGCAGGGGCAGAGCCCCTGGCTGGACAACTTGACGCGGGGATACCTGCGTGACGGCACGCTGCAGCGCATGATCGGCCGGGGCATCCGGGGGGTCACCGCCAACCCGACCATCATCGCCAAGGCGATTCATGGCTCCGAGGAATACGACGACCAGCTTCGGGCCCTTGCGTCCGCAGGCTACTCAGCTGAGGACGCCTACTGGGAACTGGCGATCTCCGACATAGCCGATGCGCTGGAGGTGATGCGCCCGGTATTCGACGAAAGCGGGGGGGCGGATGGTTTTGTTTCCATAGAGGTCTCGCCCGACCTGGCCCGGGACACGGCGGCAACGGTAGCCGCCGCCCGAACGCTGCACCGGCGAATCGAACGGCCCAACCTCATGGTAAAGATCCCTGCCACCGCGGAGGGCATCCCGGCCATCGAGACGATGGTCGCCGAAGGCCGGAACATCAATGTGACCCTGATCTTTTCCCTCGCCCGCTACGCAGAGGTCATCGAGGCGTACCTTTCCGGACTCGAACGGTTTGTCGCATCCGGCGGCGACCCCTCGACGGTTTTCGGCGTCGCCTCGTTTTTCGTCGGCAGAGTCGACGCCGAGGTGGACGAACGCCTCGATGCGCTCGCCGTCGACCGGAGCGACAACCTGAGCGGCTGGGCCGCGGTGTCCCAGGCCCGGTTGGCGTATCGCATGTTCACCGAGGCGTTCGCCGGGCCGCGGTGGGAGCGCCTGTCGGGACTGGGGGCTCAACCGCAGAGACCGCTCTGGGCATCGACGTCGACGAAGAACCCCGCTTTCCCGGACACGCTCTACGTGGACGAGCTGATCGGCCCCCGGACCGTCACCACCCTCCAGGAAGCCACGATCGACCGGTTTGAAGACCACGGCACGGTTGCCCGGACCATCGACCGGGGCGTCGACGAGGCGGTTGAGGTCGTCGACCGGCTGGCGGAGGTGGGCATCGACCTGAACGACGTGGCGCTGCTTCTGGAAACGGCGGGCGTAGCCGCGTTCACAAGGTCGGTACAGGACGTGGTGGCCGAGCTGGAATCCAAGGCCGGACGGTGGGCTGCCGCCGCAGGGCTGGCCGGGTCCGCTGCGAGCGTTTAACGGGGCCCAAAGGGAAAGCACCTCGGGATTGCGTGACGAATGTAGTAGTTGTGCTATGTCTTAGGTAGTCGTACTATGCCCTTATCCATCGAATGGGGGCATACAAATGATCGGCGCGGAGGATGTAGTCAGGGTCAGGGACCTACGGATGTCCTACGGACCGGTCGTCGTCCTGGACGGCGTGGACTTCGACATCCACAAAGGCGAGGTGGTCACCCTCCTCGGCCCCAACGGCGCCGGCAAGACCACCACCATCGAGATTCTGGAAGGCTTTCGCGGCCGCTCGGCAGGGGACGTCGAGGTTCTCGGCGCCGACCCGGCAAAGGGCAACGAGGACTGGCGAGCCCGCACCGGCGTCGTGCTCCAATCCTGGCGGGACCACCCTCGCTGGACGCCGAGGCGCCTGCTGAACCACCTCGGCCGCTACTACGAGCCCTACTCCACCCCGGACCGCCCGCGGCCGCGCAACGTCGACGAGCTGATCGAGATGGTCGGTCTGGAGGAGAAGGCCGACCAGAAGATCGTGACCCTCTCGGGCGGGCAGCGCCGGAGGCTCGACGTAGCGATCGGCATCATCGGCCGCCCCGAACTGCTGTTCCTGGACGAGCCGACCGCCGGCTTCGACCCCCAGGCCAGGCGGGAGTTCCACGATCTTGTCCACCGGCTCTCCGACTTCGAGGACACCACAATCCTGCTCACCACCCACGACCTGGACGAGGCGGAGCGGCTGGCCGACCGGATATTGATCCTCGCCGGGGGGCACATCGTGGCCGACGGCAGCGCCGATGAGCTGGCCCGCCAGGTGGCCGGTGAGGCCCAGGTGAAGTGGAGCTGCAACGGCGAACACTTCGTCCACGCCACGCCGGACGCCACCGGCTTCGTGCGGAACCTGTTCCTGCAGCACGGCGAGCTGATCCAGGACCTGGAGGTCCGGCGGGCGAGCCTCGAAGACACCTACATCACGATGGTCCAGCAGCACGAGGCCGGCGGCCCGGACAAAGTGGTGGTGCCTTTCGACCTCGCCGGCGCCGGATCCCGGACCGGGACGGAGCAATGAGCCCGAAGATGCACGCGATCCGTGTCGGGCTCGGCCGCGGCTGGACCGAGTTCAAGCAGAGTCTGCGCAGCCCCCAGGACCAGGTGTTCTACCTGATGACCGCCGGAGCCACCCTCGCCTACCTGTGGTTTCGCCGGAACACCGAGATAGAGGGCACCGGCCTCATGCTGCCGTCGGTCTCGATGCCCAGCATCCTCGGCGCCCTGATCGCCTTCGGCGTGGTGGTGGGACCGGCCTACTCGCTCGCCATGGAGCGGGAGGACGGAACCCTGCTCAGGTCCAAGGCGGTGCCCCACGGCATGCTCGGCTACGTCACCGGGCAGCTGACCTACCAGTCGGCAAACCTGGTGCCCTCCCTCGCCTCGATCCTCATCCCGGGGTTCTTCCTGTTCGACAACCTGATGCACAAAGGAGCCTCCGGCTGGCTGACGATGTTGTGGGTCACCGTGCTGGGCCTGCTGGCCACCATGCCGCTGGGGATCATCATCGGATCGCTGGTGCCGGGAACCCAGAAGGTCGGCACCTGGGGGATGCTGCCGATCATGGTGCTGGCCGGCATCTCCGGAGTCTTCACGTCGATGGACTCGCTCTGGGGTTGGGTGCAAAACGTCGCCCAGGTCTTCCCGATGTACTGGCTCGCCCTCGGTATGCGGTCCGCATTCCTGCCCGACGCGGCGGCCGCGGTCGAGATCACCGGCTCGTGGAGGACGCTCGAGACGGTCGTAGTGCTATCGCTCTGGGCCCTGTTCGGGCTGGTGGTCGCTCCGATCGTCCTTCGCCGGATGGCCCAACGCCAATCGGGCTCGGCGGTGGAGAAGGCCAGGGAGACTGCAGGTCAGTGGCTCAGGTAAGCGACTCCGTTCACAACCGCATCGCGCTGCTGCGTGCGGAGCAGGGGGTGACCCGCCGGCAACTGGCGGACGCGCTGGGGGTGCACTACCAGACGATCGGCTACCTGGAGCGGGGCGAGTACAGCCCCAGCCTGCACCTGGCCCTGCGCATCGCGGAGTTCTTCGACCTGCCGGTGGAGGTCATCTTCTCCATCAAGCCCTTCCCGAGGATCAGCGACACGGCCCGGTCGGCATGAACCACAAGGCTCACGCCCTGCGGGTCGGTGTGGGGCGAGGCTGGACCGAGTTCACGCAGAGCCTGCGCAGCCCACAGGACCAGATCTCGTACGTCCTCATGGGGGTGGGCGTGGTTGCCTACCTGCTGATCCGGCGCAACACCGAGGTCGAGGGGACCGGGCTCATGCTCCCGACGGTAGCCCTGCCGAGCATCCTTGCCGGCCTGCTCGCCTACGCCGTCGTGGTGGGGCCCGCCTACCTGCTGGCCATGGAACGGGAGGACGGCACTCTGCTTCGGGCAAAGGCGGTGCCGAATGGCATGCTCGGTTACGTGGCGGGACAACTGCTGTACCACTCCCTCAACCTCGTTCCGATGCTGGCGACGATCCTCATTCCAAGCTTTCTGCTGTTCGACGATCTCATGCACCGAGGGTCGGCCGGCTGGTTCACGATGTTGTGGGTGGTGGTGCTCGGGCTGCTGGCGACGCTGCCGCTGGGCATCATCGTCGGCTCGCTGGTTCCGAGCGTCCAGAAGGTGGGGACCTGGGGCATGCTGCCGATCCTGGTGCTCACCGGAATCTCGGGGATTTTCACCTCGATGGACTCCCTGTGGGGCTGGTTGAGGGCGGTTGGGCAGATGTTCCCCATGTACTGGATGGCGCTTGGGATGCGGTCGGCGTTCCTCCCGGAGGCCGCAGCGGCGGTGGAGATCGGCGGGTCGTGGAGAACCCCTCAGACCGTGGTGGTCCTTTCCCTGTGGGCGGCGTTCGGTTTGACCGTGGGCCCCGTCGTCCTGCGCCGGATGGCCCAAAAGCAGTCGGGCTCCGCGGTGGCGGCGGCCAAGGAGACGGCCGGGCAGTGGATCAAGTAAGCGCCGCTCGCGGGAGAACCCTCATTTCAGGCACTTTCCCAATGTACGGCGCAGATCGGGGTCCACAAATTCGTAGCCTGCCTCGACAAGTTTCTCCGGCAACGCCCGCTGACTCGACAGAAGCACCTCCTTCGCGCGCTCCTTCCCGGCCGCCAGCTTCAGGAACCAGGCAGGCGCCCAGCCGATCCTCGGTCTGCCGAGCGTCTGAGACAGTGCTTGTGCGAACTCCCGGTTCGTCACGGGCTCCGGTGACGCGACGTTGACCGCGCCCGAAACACGGTCTGCCGCCAGCAGGTGGACCACCGCCCCTACCGCATCCGCCAGCGAGATCCAGCTCACGAATTGGCGACCGCTACCCAGCCGGGTGCCCAGGCCGAGCCGCGCCGGAATCACCAGAACCGGCAGCAGCCCTCCTCCGGCTCCCAGGACGATGCCGAAGCGCAGGTGCACCACCCGAATGCCGGCCGTTTCAGCCGGCGAGGTTGCCGCTTCCCACCTCCGGCACACCTCGGCCCGAAACCCGGTGCCGGGAGGGCTGTTCTCGGTGAGCACCTCGTCGCCCCGGTCCCCGTACCAGCCGATCGCCGATGCGCTGAGCAGGACCTTGGGCGGCCGGTCCAAACCTGCCAGGGTCTCCGAGATCAGCCGGGTGCCGTCGACCCGCGACCGCAGGATCTTCTCCTTGTAGCTGCGGGTCCACGGCCTGATCCCAATGCCCGCGCCCGCCAGGTGCACCACCGCGTCCAAGCCCTCCAGCGCCTTGATGTCGATCGCCCAGCTTCCGGGGTCCCACTCGACAGAGCCCGGGACCGGCGGCGATCCGGGACGCAGAAGCCGCAGCACCCCGTGTCCTTCGCTCTCCAGCCGGGCGACCAGAGCCCTGCCGACGAACCCGCTGGAGCCGGTGACGGCGACCCTCATCGAACCGAGGGGCTAGCGGGTGATGGCGTTGATGCGGTCCAGCGTGTAGTCGATGTCGGCGGTCGAGACATCCTTGTGCGTGACCATCCGGACGGTCCCCCGCTGGTAGGCCAGGCACTTCACGCCCTCCAGCTCGATGGCGTCGACGAACTCCGAGGTGGAGTAGCCCAGGTGCTCGGTCTTCACCAGGACCATGTTGGTCTGGACATTCGCCGGCACCGTCGCGTGCTCGCTGATCTTCTTGATTCCGTTGGCCAGGCGGCGGGCGTTGGCGTGGTCGTCGGCCAGGCGGTCGATCATGGTGTCGAGCGCCACCAGGCACGCCGCGGTCAACACGCCGGTCTGGCGCATGCCTCCCCCGTGCATCTTGCGGTAGCGGTGGGCCTGCTTGATGAAGTCCCTCGAACCCACCACCATCGAGCCAACCGGGCAGCTGAGCCCCTTCGAGAAGCAGAAGGTCAGGCCGTCGACCAGCGAGCAGTACTCGGCCACGGGAACGCCGCTGGCGACCGAGGCGTTGAAGATGCGGGCGCCGTCCATGTGGATCTTGAGGCCGTACTCGTCGGCCACCTTGCGGGCGGCCCGGATGTCGTCGATGGGGTAGACCGTGCCGCCGGCGAGGTTATGGGTGTTCTCCAGCGCAAGCACGGTGCTCCTGGGAAACGTGTCGAACGCCGGACGGATGGCCGAGGCGATGCGCTCCGGGTCGAGCACCCCCCAGTGGCCGGGCACCGGCCGGGCCTGGATGCCGCCGACCGCCGCCAGGGAGGCAACCTCGTAGTTGAAGATGTGGGCGTCGGCGTGGCAGATGACCTCGTCGCCCGGGCTGGCCATGGAACGCAGCGACACCAGGTTGCCCATGCTGCCGGAGGGGACGAACAGGGCCGCTTCGGTCCCGCAGAGCTCGGCCACGCGTTCCTGCAGCAGGTTGGTGGTGGGGTCCTCGCCGAAGACGTCGTCGCCCAGAACCGCGCGGGCCATCGCCTCGCGCATCTCGGGCGTGGGGGTGGTCAGTGTGTCCGACCGAAGATCGACCACCCGGCGCTCAGGCGTCAAGGCGGCACCGTCCGGGGAAGTCCATATTTAATTCTAGGCGGTTAGCCGACGATAAAAACCTGCTATCCAAAGAAGACCTTGGCGACGTCGTAAAGCTCGGGCGGAACGACCTTCAAGGTGCCGACGGCCTCCGCCAGGTCGACCGTCTTGATCTCGGCGCCCCGCAGGGCGACCATCTTGCCGCGCTCGCCGTCGTGCATCGCGTTGATCGCAGCCACGCCGAACCGGGAGCCGAGCACCCGGTCGAAAGCGGTGGGGCTGCCGCCGCGCTGGATGTGGCCGAGAACGGTGGATCGGGTCTCGAAGCCGGTCCGGTCCTCGATCTCCTTCTCCAGGGCCTGGGCGATCCCGCCGAGGCGAACGTGGCCGAAGGCGTCCAGCTCTCCGTCGCCGACTGTGGCGAAGCTGCCGCCCTCCTTGGGGACCGCGCCCTCGGCAACCACGATGATCGAAAAGTCGACGCCCTCCTGGGCGTGGCGGTGCTTGAGGTGGGCGACGACCTCGTCGATGTCGAAGGGGAACTCGGGGATGAGGGTGACGTCGGCGCCGCCGGCCATGCCGGCGTGAAGGGCGATCCAGCCCGCGTGTCGTCCCATGACCTCAACCACGATCGTGCGGTCGTGCGACTCACCGGTGGAGTGGCAGCGGTCGATGGCCTCCATAGCGATGTTGACGGCGGTGTCGAACCCGAAGGTGTAGTCGGTGCCGGAGAGGTCGTTGTCGATGGTCTTCGGCACCCCGATGACCGAGACGCCCTCGCCGTGCAGCTTGTTGGCCGCCCCCAGGGTGTCCTCGCCGCCTATGGGGATCAGGCAGTCGATCTTGTTCGCTTCCATGTGGTCGAGGATCTTCTGGACACCGCCCTCGATCTTGAACGGGTTCGTGCGCGAGCTGCGGAGGATGGTTCCGCCCCGGTGGAGGATGCCCCGGGTGTTCTCCAGGTTGAGGGGCATGGTGAGGTTCTCAATGGGGCCCTTCCAGCCGTAGCGGAAGCCGACGATCTCATCGCCGTAGTGGTTGATTCCCTGCCGGACGATTCCCCGGATAACTGCGTTCAGGCCGGGACAGTCGCCTCCGCCGGTCAACACTCCTACGCGCATCACAACTCCTTCTTCTCGGCTGGTTTGCCACCTGCCACTACAAAAGGGCCGCCGGCCCCAACCGCCGGAGGCTCCGGCCGGTGTTGGCTGACCTCAACCGTACCCGCGCCGGGCGGAAAGCGGCAACTTGGGGTTTAGATTGCGTCTGTGCGTCGGATCACAGGATGGGTTCCGCTGATTCCGGCCGACGACGCAGGCACCACGGGCATCACGGGTGCTGGTGGTGAACGAGCGTG
>DASTUJ010000192.1 GCA_035759705.1 Actinomycetota bacterium
GAAGTTGTCAAGCGGACTGAAGTGTTTGGACAATTCGGGAGACGGCAACAAGTAGGCAGGGGCGAGCAAAGTTCCGAATTAAGGTATTTTCTGCAGAGGCCAGGCGGCGAGGACACCGGTTCGAAGCTATGGCTGTTACACTAAGAAACGGTTGTAGGTTTCGGTTTTCGGTTCTTTCAAATGCCGTGGAGCTAGAACAGGCCGCGGCTAGTTGTTTTTCTGGGCCCGAACTGCAGCACAGTACCGCAGTGCGCGGTATTTGAAGTAGCCGCAATGTGCGGCTGAAGGGAGGGTTACAGATGAGTCAGCGTGGAACCGTAAAGTGGTTCAGCGATGAGAAGGGCTTCGGCTTTATCTCACAGGAGTCCGGCGAGGACGTTTTCGTGCACCACAGCGGAATCCTTGGAACCGGTTTCAAGTCGCTCACCGAGGGTCAGATTGTCGAGTTCGACGTCACCCAGGGTCAGAAGGGCTTGCAGGCGAGCAACGTTCGCCCCGCATAAACCACAACCACAAGCTTTCGCATCAAAAGAGGTCGGCCTTCGGGCCGGCCTCTTTGTATTTGTCATATGGCAAGCAGGTCGCCGGTCGGCGCCGGCCCACCGGGCGTCCTCATCGGGGCGCCGGCGACGGGCTTGACCCAAACCCTCGATCCGATCGACAGGCCGAGCGCCTGGTACTCGCGCCGGGTCCTGGTCAGCAGGACGACCTGGCCGCCGGTCTCGACCTCGACCCTCACCTCGTAGCCGACCCGCACCACCCGAGTGACCTCACCCGAAAGCGCCAGCCCGGGGTCCGTGACGTGCAGCTCGATGTCGTGCGGCCGGACGTAGGCGTTCCCAAGCTTGGTCACCGGCCCCAGGAAACGCATGACGAACTCGTTGGCCGGCTCGTCGTAGAGCTGGTCGGGACGGCCGATCTGCTCGATGCGGCCCTTGTTGATCACGACGATCTCATCGGCCACCTCGAGGGCTTCCTCCTGGTCGTGGGTGACGAAGACCGTCGTCACGGGCACCTCGTCGTGGAGACGTCGGAGCCAGTCGCGAAGTTCTTTACGGACCTTGGCGTCCAGGGCTCCGAAGGGCTCGTCAAGCAGCAGCACCGTCGGCTTCACCGCCAGTGCCCGAGCGAGAGCCATCCGCTGGCGCTGGCCGCCGGAGAGCTGGGACGGTAGGCGGTCGGAGAACTGGTCCAGGTGGACCAGTTCGAGAAGCTCGTGGACCCGCTCGCGGATCTCGGCCTTCGGGCGCTTGCGGATCTCCAGGCCGAAAGCCACGTTGCGGAACACCGTCATGTGCTTGAAGGCGGCGTAGTGCTGGAACACGAACCCGACGTTGCGTTTCTGGGCGGGCAGGTTGGTGGCGTCGTGCCCCTCGATTTCCACCCGTCCCGAGTCGGCGTTCTCCAGGCCGGCGATGATTCTCAGCAGCGTGGACTTGCCGCCGCCGCTGGGCCCCAGCAGAGCGGTCAGACGGCCGGTCGGGATGCTCACCGACACGTCATCGAGGGCCACGAAGTTGCCGAACTTCTTGCCGACGTCCCGGATCTCGATGCTCAAAGTGCCTCCTGATTGTTGGGTCGGATTATCGAGACGATCACGATGCAGGCCACCGAGACCAGCGCCAGCAGGAAGGCGGTGGCGTAGGCGCCGCCCCGGTCGAAGTTGAGGTACTTCTCCTCAACCACGAGCGTGGCGGTCCGGGTCAGGCCGAGCACGTTTCCCGAGACGACCTTGACCGCCCCGAACTCGCCGAGCGACCGGGCGAAGCTGAGGACCACCCCGTAGACCACCGCCCAGCGGATGGCCGGGAGGGTGATCCGGCGGAATCTTTGAGCGGCGTTTGCCCCCAGGCTCCGGGCGGCCTGGTCCTCCTCGATGCCGATCTCCTCCAGAACCGGGACCACCTCCCTGATCATGAGAGGCAGGGCGACGAATGCGGTTGCCAGGACGATGCCGGGCGTGGCGTAGATGACCTGCAGCCCCAGGTCTTCGAGCGCCGGGCCGAACCAGCCGCCGCGGCCGCCGTAGACGAGGACCAGCGACAGCCCTACGACGATCGGGGAGACCGAAAGCGGGAGGTCGAGCAGGGCGCTGAGCGCACGTTTGCCCGGAAACTCGTAGCGGACCAGCAGGAGCGAGATCCCGACGCCGAAAACGGTGTTGATGACCACCGAAGTGACTGCGACGACGAGGGTCAGTCGCAACGCGTGGACGACGTCGGGGTCGGTGAGGATCCCCCGGACCCCGTCGAATCCGCCAGCGAAGGTGTTCTGAACCACCAGGTACAGGGGCCAGGCCACCAGGAAGAACAGGTAGGCGGTGACGATCGACCGGAATGCGCAGGTCGCAGGTCCGGGTTTGCCGCGTCGCCGGTTTACGGCTGCTGGTTCAACCGGCCGCGTCTCAGGGTCAACCACGGCGGGAGATCCTTCGCTGGATGACGTCCAGGGCCACGATCACCGCCAGCGAGATGACCAGCAGGACCGTCGCCACCGCAGCCGCCCCGGGCAGGTTGTTGTTCTCCACGCTGCTCAGGATCCTCACCGACGTGACCTCCGTGCGGAACGGGAGGTTGCCCGACAGCAGGACCAGGGACCCGTACTCGCTGACGCCCCGGGCGAAGGACAGGGCCGCGCCGGCGGCGATGGCCGGGGCAATGCTCGGCAGGACGATCCGGCGAAAGGTCGTCGGGCGGCCGGCGCCGAGGGAGGCGGCAGCCTCCTCGATCTCCGGATCAAGCTCGGCTAGCACAGGCTGCACCATGCGGACGACAAAGGGCAGCGTGACGAACAGGAACGCCAGGAAGACCGCCGACTGGCGATTGGCGACATTCACTCCGAGCGGGCCGGCAGGGCCGTAGAGCGACAGGAGCACCAGCCCGGCAACGATCGTAGGCAGCGCGAAGGGGATGTCGATGAGGACCTCCAGGGCCCGCTTTCCGAAGAAGTTGTCGCGGACCAGGACCCAGGCGATGAGGGTGCCCATGACCACGTTCACGGCGGTCACCAAAGCCGCCTGGGTGACGGTCAGTCTGATCGCCGCCGCAGTCTGCTGATTCGTGATCGTCTGCCAGAACGCCGCCCAGCCTCCGCCGGCCCCAGTGGCGACCACGGCCGCAAGGGGGAGAAGCACAAGCAGGCTGAACCAGATCATCGCCATTCCGAGACCCAGGCCCGTAACCCGGTTGATCCTCCCAACCCGCACGGGCCGGCGTTTTCGCGCCGGCCTCGCAATCGTGGTTGCCGCGGTCATCCGGCTTTCCCGGAGGCCGCTATCGCCTTGGTGACAATCCCGTTCTCCTCATCGAAGAATTTGTCCGAGAGGGCGCTCCAGCTTTCGAAGTCCTCCTCGACGGTGAGCAGGTTCTTCACCGCGGGGTAGGGGTTGGACGGGTCGTTGGCTCCTTCGACTTCGCCGAACTCGACTCCGTCAATCACCGGGCGGAAGCCCTTGAGCGCAAACTGTTTCTGGCCGTGCTCGCTCAACACGAACTCGAGGAAGTCCTCCGCGGCCGGGGGAGCGTCCTTTAGCACCGCTCCCGGGTTCTCGATCAGGAGCGTGGTCTCCGGGATGATGTAGTCGAACCGCTCACCGTTCTGGTGGGCCAGGATCGCCTCGTTCTCGTAGGCCATCAGGACGTCGCCGGTGCCGCCGAGGAATGCGGTCGTCGCGTCCCGGCCGCTGCCCGGCAGGGCAACCACGTTCTTGAAGAACGAGTCCAGGTAGGCGGTTGCCTCCTGTTCGCTGCCGCCGCTCTCGATCACCTGGCCGTAGGCGGCCAGGGCGTTCCAGCGTGCGGCGCCGGAGGAGCCGGGGTTGGGGGTGACGATTCCGACGCCGGGTTTGATCAGGTCGTCCCAGTCCTCGATGTTCTTGGGGTTGCCCTCACGGACCGCGAACACAACGATCGACGAAGAAACGACCCCCCTGTTGCCGCCGTCGTCCCAGCTCTCGTCGACCAGGTCCTCGTCGACCAGCCGGGTTACGTCGCTGGCGACCGAGAAGTGGACATAGTCGGCTCTGAGACCTGCGACGACCGCCCGGCTCTGATCGCCGGACGCCCCGTAGGAGGTCTCGAAGGTGACACCTTCGCCCTCGTCGGTCTTTACGAACTCCGCAGCGATCGCCTTGTTCGCCGCCTCGGGAACCGCAAACCCGACGATCGAGATGGTTTCGCCGGAACCGCCGGAACCGCCGGAAGCGTCGTCCGGACCCGAAGCACTGCCTCCACACGCAGTCATCGTCATCAGGGCCGCAACAACCGCGCCGGCCGCTCGCACTACTCGTCTCTTCAAGTGTCTACCCCACTGTGTCGATTAACACCATTAAAATAGTGGAGTTAGTAAATAAGCAGAACCCGGATGTGTCAAGCGTTTGGATTCCTACGCGGTGTCGAGGTCGATCAGAAACTCCGAGAAGCCCCTATCGGCCATCGCCGGGTCCCTGCGGTCGCTGGTAGAACGCAGGTCTACGGGCTCCTCCTGCCTCACGGGGATCGCCAGGTAGACGGTGACCGGTTGATAGATCAGACGAATCCCCCGAATGCGGGTCACGACGCCCCGCCACTCCAACCCGCCGGCGCCCTGGTACTCGGGGTGCTCGTGGGCATCGAGCCAGAGGCGGCCCTTCACCGCAACCTCGCCCGAGCTCCGGACGCCGGGGACGATGACCCTGACACCGCCGAGGTCGACGATGGCCGACCGTTCGTGCAGCGTCACCGACGCCGCAGTGCCCTCGAGGTCGACGACGCCCAGCTTTCGCACCTCGTCCGGCACCGGCTCGGAGGCGTGCTCCGCCCACCACGGATCGGGGGGCTTCAACCCCACCACCGATGCTACCCACGGCTCGCCGACGGTGGCGTCGGGCTGGCAGCACTCCAACTCCCAGGCCGAAACCCATATGGGCACGTTCATCGCTCCGAGGCTACCCCCAAGGGGCCCGCACGGCCTCTATTAATCTTCAGGGATGCCGGAAAACAGGGTGAGGTCCCACATCTGGGTCGCAGGACGGGTGCAGGGCGTGTTCTTCCGGCAGGAGACCGCCCGGAAGGCCCGGTCGCGCGGGGTTGCCGGCTGGGTGCGCAACCTGCCCGACGGGCGGGTCGAAGCGGTCCTGGAGGGTCTGCGGGAGGACGTGGCTGCGGTGGTGGAGTGGGCGGGCGCCGGTCCGCCGATGGCGCACGTCGAGCATGTGGAGGTCGAGGTAGAGACCCCCCAGGGCGAAAGCGGCTTTCGTATCCGCTGACTACCAGAGCAGGCTGCCCGGCTCGCCCTTGATGGGCCCGACGATGTCCGCGGTCACCCAGCCGCCGTAGAAGCCGCCGGGCTGCGGCTCCACCAGCTCGTCGTCGAGGTAGCAGCCGTCGGTGCGCGCCGGGTAGAAGGAGAAGTGATCGGCCAGCTGCGTGAACGAAGGGGTCGGCTTCGGGTAGGTCCACGCTGCCTTCGGGCTTTGCTGCCCATCGGCGACCAGGTCGAAGTACGTGGCGGCTCCCTTCCACTCGCACCAGCTTCCCCGACCACCCGCCGGTCGCAGGCACTCGAGGTCGATGTCCGAGGACGGGATGTAGATTGTGGGGGCGCCGGCGGTCTCCAGCACCCGCAGCGCCCGGTCGGATCGGGCGACCTGACGGCCGGCGAAGTTCACGGTCACCAACCGGCGGCACACCTCGATCCGGGGAGGCCTCGGGTAGTCCCAGACCGACTCCTGCCCCGGACCCGGCTCGATCCTTTTGGGTTTGAACATCCCACCGACATTAATGGCCATACGAAAATAGTGGGTACAGTCTTGAAGGTAGACATCTTCAACGCTGGCGGAGGGCCCTTGCCGGAAGAACCGACGTTGATTCACGAACGATTCCAAATCGAGTCGTTGATCGCTCGCGGGGGCATGGCCACCGTCTTCAAGGGGACCGACCTCACTCTCGGCCGCACGGTGGCCATCAAGATCCTGTCCGAGGAGCTGGCGGAGGACCCAAGCTTCGTCGCCCGGTTCCGGCTGGAAGCCCAGGCGGCCGCCTCGTTGACCCACCCGAACATCGTTGCGGTGTACGACACCGGGTCCGACGGCGACACCCACTACATCGTCATGGAGTACCTGGAGGGCCGCACCCTGCACCAGATCCTCAACGAGGACGGAACCGTTCCGCCTGAGGAGGTCGCCAGCATCGGCGCCGAGGTCGCCCAGGCACTGGCCGAGGCGCATGAGAAGGGCATCGTCCACCGGGACGTGAAGCCGGGCAACATCATGATCAGCCGCAACGGGACCGCCAAGGTCATGGACTTCGGCATCGCGAAGGCAGCTACGGCGGGGAACCTGACGCAGGTCGGGTCGATTCTCGGCACCGTCGCCTACCTCTCACCGGAGCAGGCCAGGGGTGAACCCGTCGACGGGCGCTCCGACATCTACTCCCTCGGAGCGTTGCTTTACCAGATGCTCACGGGAAACCTCCCCCTCAAGGGCGACACCTACGTGGAGATGGTCCACAAGCTCAACAACCAGGACCCCCCGAGGCCCTCGGAGACGAACCCGGGCATCCCCAGCAAGATGGATGCGGTGATCATGCGCGCCCTGGCGAAGGATCCCCGCGACCGGTACCAGACGGGGTCCGAGATGGCGGCGGAGCTGCTCGACAGCATGCAGCCGGAGGGCACCGCGGCCTTTGCGCCGTTCCCGGTTGAAACCGACAAGACGGCCGTCGCGCCGGTGGCTCATGTTCGCAGGGATGAGGCTACCCGGGTCATGCCGGCGGCCACGGCCGCCCCGGTTCGCCGCGTGAGCCAGGCGCCCCCTCCGGGCAGCAACACCGGCAAGACCCTCATCGGCATCGCCGCGATCATCGCCCTGCTGGCCATAGCCTTCGTGATGTTCAACAGTCTCAACAACACGACCAACAACGATCCGGAGCCCACGCCTTCGGTTACTACGTCGTCCGTTGCCCCGCCCCCGGCGCCGAGACCTGCACCCCGTCCGGCGCCCGCCCCCGCTCCGGCGCCCGCCCCTGCACCGGTTGAGCCTCCGCCTGCACCGGTGGAGCCGCCGCCGGCCCCGGTGGACCCGCCGCCGGCTCCGGTGGACCCGCCGCCCGCCCCGGTGGACCCGCCGCCCGCCCCCGAGGCTGTAGGGGTGCCGCTGCTGGAAGGCTGAGCCTCAGGCGAAGCCGGGGGTTGACTAAGCCTGGGATTCAGATATGTTTTCGCGAGTGCTCAGGTGCGGGTTTTAGGAAGAAAACGACGGTTTAGGACGTTATTTGCACCGAAATCGGCAGCGGGCAGCGACGGCAAGGTGGCTATAGAACAGCCCTGGCTAAGCTGTTAAGCTGGAAGTGCAGCGGGTACTCAAAGGCGCGATTACCAGAAACTCCCCAAGCGCAACTTTTATCACCCGGAAAGGGTATCCAATCATGGCGATAGAACAATTCGACCCGGTCCTCGCGGAAAACGAAGCGGTCCGAAAGATCCAGGGCACCTATAAGTACGGATGGCACGACGCCACCTCGTACGACGAGGCACCCTCACGCGGTCTTTCGCACCAGGTCATCGACATGATCTCGGATCGCAAGAACGAGCCCGACTGGATGCGGGCGAACCGACACAAGGCGCTGGACTACTTCTACCGTCGCCCGATGCCGACGTGGGGCGCAGACCTCTCCGACATCGACTTCGACAACATCTTTTACTACATCAAGCCCACCGGCAAAGTCACCAAGTGGGAAGACATGCCGGACAACATCAAGGACACCTGGGACAAGCTCGGCATCCCCGAGGCGGAGAAGAACTTCCTCGGCGGAGTGAGCGCCCAGTACGAGTCCGAGGTTGTCTACCACTCCACCCAGAAGCACCTGGAGGACATGGGCGTGATCTTCACGGACATGGACACGGCGCTGCGGGAGCACCCCGACCTGGTCAAGGAGTACTTCGGCACGATCATCCCGGCCAACGACAACAAGTTCGCAGCACTGAACACCGCCGTTTGGTCCGGCGGGTCCTTCATCTGGGTTCCCAAGGGCGTCTCGGTGGAGGTTCCGCTACAGGCATACTTCCGGATCAACCAGGAGAACATGGGCCAGTTCGAGCGGACCCTGATCATCTGCGAGGACGAGTCCTGGGTCCACTACGTCGAGGGCTGCTCCGCCCCCACCTACTCCAGCGACTCGCTGCACTCCGCAGTCGTTGAGATCGTGGTCAAGGACAACGCCCGCTGCCGCTACACCACCATCCAGAACTGGTCGAACAACGTCTACAACCTGGTGACCAAGCGTGCGGTTGCGCACCGCAACGCCACCATGGAGTGGATCGACGGCAACCTTGGATCCAAGGTGACCATGAAGTACCCGGCGGTCATCCTGGCCGGCGAAGGCGCCAAGGCGGAGATCCTTTCGGTGGCCTACGCGGGCACCGGCATGCACCTGGACGCCGGCGCCAAGGTTACCCACGTCGCACCCAACACCCAGTCCACCATCGTCTCCAAGTCCATCTCCAAGGACGGCGGACGGGCAGGCTACCGGGGACTGGTCCGGATCGACGACGGCGCCACTCATGCCCGTTCGACGGTTCGTTGTGATGCGCTGATCCTCGACGAGGACTCACGCTCCGACACCTACCCCTACAACGAGATCGAAGAGGAGACCGGGTCGGTCGGCCACGAGGCCACCGTGTCCAAGGTCGGCGACGAGCAGCTGTTCTACCTGCAGAGTCGCGGCATCGACGAGACCGAGGCCATGAGCCTCATCGTTCGAGGCTTCATCGAGCCGATCACCAAGGAGCTGCCACTTGAGTACTCGGTTGAGCTCAACCGGCTGATCCAACTGCAAATGGAGGGGTCCATAGGCTAGGGCGGTTATTTGTAGTAACTCCCGGCGTCCGGGCAGCGCTTGAAGCGGTGCCCGCAAGCGCGACGCCGGAAGCGCAGCACCAAAAAGCGGCTAAGTTAAGCCGCGCTGAGTTGCCGGACCCAGGTCACATCTTCAGTCGACCGGACGGCCTCACCCAACCAGATCCTTGCGGTGCGGTGTCCGCACGCAGGGAAACCAGTTCGAAGAATTGACGCGAGGTTCCAATGGGATTCACCCGAACGGATGTAGAGGCTCTGAGCGCCTCGTTGGGCGAGCCTGACTGGGTTCTCGAGCGAAGGCTCGAGGCCTGGGGCTGGTTCGAAAAGATGGAGATACCCGGCGAGAAGGAAGAGCCGTGGCGCTACACCAACCTCGCGCGCCTGAAGTTCAAGCTGGACGACTTCTCACCGATCCCGAACGTGAGCGTCGAGCAGGCCGGTGCCAGGCAGAACGTGCAGCTCTCGCCCGATCGCAGCGGCGAGGGTCACCAGAGCGGGGCCAACATCACCGTCGCCCCCGTGGACCTGGAGCTCGACTCCGGCGGCGTGATCATCACGGACATCCACACGGCTATCGCCGAGCACCCGGATCTCGTGAGGCCGCACCTGTTCGCCCAGTACGACACGTCCAGCCACATCTTCAGCGCCCTTCACGGCGCCTTCTTCTCCGGCGGGCTGTTCATCTACGTGCCCAAGGGCAAAACCCTCTCCCTGCCGGTCGGCTACGACTGCCGCATCGACCAGGCCGGCACCGCGGTCTTCCCCCACACTTTGATCGTCAACGAGGAGAACTCCGAGGTCTGCTACCTCGAGCGCTTCTCATCCCCGGGTCTCGGTGGGCAGGGTCTTTCCGTCGCAGCCGTCGAGGTGGCGGCCGGCCAGGCGTCACGCGGGTTCGTCGCCTCCATCCAGGATTACAGCAAGGGCGTATGGCACTTCCAGAACCACTCGTACCGGACCGCCCGGGACGCCAACTTCAAGTCCCTGGTCCTGACGCTGGGGGGCACCTTCTCCCGGTCCGAGACCACCGCGACAATCCAGGGTGAGGGCAACAGCGTCGACATGATGGGGATCTACGTCGCCGGCGAAGGACAGCATTTCGACTTCCGCACCATGCAGGACCATGCGGCCGCCCACTCCACCTCCGACCTGCTGTACAAGGGCGCCCTCAAAGGCAACGCCCGCACGGTTTATTCGGGTCAGATCCACGTGCGTCCAGAAGGCCGGGAGACCGACGCCTACCAGACCAACCGCAACCTGGTGTTGAGCGACCACGCGATGGCCAACTCGAAGCCCGAGCTGGAGATCGAGAACAACGACGTCCGCTGCAGCCACGCCGCCTCTGTCGGCCAGATGGATGAGAACGAGGTCTTCTACCTGCAGAGCCGCGGCATCGACCGGGTGGCCGCCGAGCGCCTCATCGTCAAGGGCTTCCTCGAGGAGGTCCTCGGCAAGGTCGGCCGCAAGGACATTCAGGGCATGGTCGAGCACCTGCTGGAAGAGAAGCTGACCGTATGAGCGAGTGGGTGAAGGTGACCACCGTCGACGAGGTCAAGCCCGGCACCGTCGTCCAGGTCGAGGTTGAGGGCGAACCGGTCTGCCTGGCCAATACGGGCGAGGAGTTCCTGGCCACCTCCGACATCTGTTCGCACGACTACGTAGAGCTGCACGACGGCTGGCTGGAGGAAGATGAGATCGAGTGTCCCCAGCACGGCTCGCGCTTCAACATGCGCACCGGCAAGGTGCTGAACCCGCCTGCTACCCAGTCCATCGCCCCTTACGAGACCAAGGTCGAGGGGCAGGACGTGTACGTAAGAGGACCTATGGAGAGAGTCAAATGACTGAGCCACTACTTCTAATCGAGAACCTGCACGTTTCCGTCGGCGAAGGCGACGACACCAAGGAGATCCTCCGCGGGGTCGACCTGAAGGTGTTCCCGGGCGAAATTCACGCCATCATGGGCCCCAACGGATCCGGCAAGTCCACCCTGGCCAGCGTTTTGATGGGCAAACCGGGCTACGAGGTCACCGAAGGGCGCATCCTA
>DASTUJ010000193.1 GCA_035759705.1 Actinomycetota bacterium
GCGTCCTCCGACGAGGAGGCGGCCAAGCAGCTGGTGGAGGCGTTCCGAAAGATGCTGCCCGCCACCGTCGCCCTCGTGGCGCACCACTTCCGCCGGGTGCTGCTGGCCACCGCCCAGGCCCGGATCGAGAAGGTGGGAGCCGAGCCGGAGAAGCTTGCGGTTCGAACCGAAGCCGAGAAGCGGCTCGAGCCCTCATGGCCAACCTAAAGGGCGAGCTCCCGACCGGAGAACAGAAGGTCAAGGCGGTTACGTCGATGTTCGACGCGATCGCCCCCCGATACGACCTCGTCAACCGGGTGATGACCTTCGGCATGGACAAGGGCTGGCGCCGGCTGACCGTCGACCGGCTTGAGCTCCCCGACGGCGCGTTGGTCTTCGACGTCGCCTGCGGCACCGGCGACCTGTGCAAACAGCTTCGCAAGTCCCGCCTCAGGGCGGTCGGTTTCGACATGTCGTCCGGCATGCTCGAGGCGGCCCACACCACCGCCCCACTGGTGCTCGCCGACGGGCTCAAGCTGCCGGTGAAGGACGGCTCCGCGGACGGCGTGACCTGCGGCTTCGCGCTCCGCAACGTCGAGAGCCTCCCCAAGCTGTTCGAAGAGTTCGCCCGGGTTCTGCGCCCCGGCGGCCGGGTGAGCCTGCTGGAGGTGTCCGAGCCGAAGTCGCCGGTCATCAAGATGGGCCACCACTTCTACTTCCACAAGGTCGTGCCGGTCATTGGGGGCTTGATCTCGGACCGCAGCGCCTACAGCTACCTCCCCCGCTCCACCGCTTACCTCCCGCCGCCCGACCGCCTGCTGGAGATGCTGGGCGAGTCCGGCTTCACCGACATCGAACGAAAGGTCCTGGGGCTGGGGGCAGCCCAGCTGATCACCGGGACCCGGGGTTGACTGGAGCCATACGCTCCTCGACGGTCAAGCTGGAGGACGCGCCGGACCCGCATGACCTGATCCCGGCCGCCGGAGGGCTGGCCTGGCTGAGTGAAGCAATGTGCCTGATCGGCGAGGGGCCGTCGGTGGTCATTGACCCGGGCACCGGGCCCGACCGGTTCCGACGGGGCGCCGAAGCGGTGGCTGCCCTCATGGAGGGCGCCGGGATCTCCGACGAGGTTGACCTCCCCGGCACGGGCCCGGTCGTTTTCGGAAGCTGGACGTTCGACGAGGAGGCCCCCGGCTCCCGCCTGATAGTCCCGTCGACCGTCTACGGCTTCAGCGAAGGGCTTGCCTGGAAGACCACGGTCAACTTCGGATCGGAACCGCCCGCAACGCCCGCCGAGACCCACCGGGAACGCCCCGGCCTCGATCCCCAGGGGTGGCTGCGAGCGGTGGAGCAGGCGGTTGGGGAGATCGTCGCCGGCAAGCTCGACAAGGTGGTCCTGGCCCGAAAGACCGTGGTCGAGGCGGCCGAGGACATCCACCAGGGCGACCTCGCCCGGCGGCTCTCCGACGCCTACCCGGGGTGCTTCACCTTCTGCTTCGAGGACCTGGTTGGCGCTTCGCCCGAGCTGCTCGTTCGCAGGTTGGAGGATGTCGTGGACTCGGTGCCGCTGGCCGGATCCACCCGCAGGGGCGCCACACCGGCCGAGGACCTGGAACTCGGGCGGGAGCTGCAGCATTCGCACAAGAACCTGGGCGAGCATGCGCTGGCAGTCGAGACCGTGGTGAGTAAGCTTGCGCCGTTCTGCTCCGAGCTGGTGCGGGAGCCGGAGCCTTCGCTGCTGCTTCTCGCCAACCTTCAGCACCTGAGCACGAAGGTCCAGGGCAGGCTGGTCGGTTCGCCCAACGCGCTGATCCTGGCCGGCGCCCTCCACCCGACCGCCGCCGTGTGCGGGGTCCCGCAGCAGGAGGCGCTGGAGATGATCCGGGAGCTGGAGCACTTCGACCGGGGGCGCTACTCCGGCCCGGTGGGCTGGATGGACTCCCACGGAGACGGCGAGTGGGCGATAGCGCTGCGCTGCGCCCTGATTTCCGGCAACCGGGCGGAGCTGTACGCGGGAGCGGGAATTGTGGCGGAGTCGGACCCGGTGGACGAGCTGGAGGAGACGACCCTCAAGCTCCTTGCGGTGCTGGATACCCTCCCCTGATCAATTGTTCCTCCGAATCGACCGCTCTCTCACGCAGGCTAGGAAACCTAGGAAACCGCTAGGACTCGGACCGACCTAGCGACTCCTAGTACCGTCCAAGGCGCCTCTTTCAGTGTTCCCCCATCGAAGTTTCCGTTGGAACACCAAGAAGGAGGAACGTGATGCACCAGCAGCCCCAGACCCCGAGTTGGCCCGGACCCAAGACCTGGGATTGGGGGCCGTCGTACCGCCGCCTCGCCGCACTCGCACTGGCTTTCGCCCTGCTTCTTACTATCGCCGGCACCGCCGTTCCGGCCCTGGCCCTGGAATGCGGCTGCACCGCCACCGGCGACTACAAAGCCCCCGCCGTGAAGAGGGCCGCCAAGCTGGAGTTCTCGCCCGGCGGCGGCAAGTACCGGCTGACCACCTCCTCCACGCCGACCGAGGTCACCCTCCGGGTCGGCCTCGCCTCCGACAACTCCCTGGTCAAGCTGGTCCCGATGTCGCTGGTCCGTGCCGACTGGGGCTTCAGCCCCGACGGCGAGCGGTTCATGTACCGCTCGGCCACCGACACCCACATCGACCAGATCAACGTCTGGGACCTGGAGCACGACCGGCTGGTCCACCACACCACCACCACCTCCGGATCCTCTTTCGGCTTCAGCCCCCACGGCCGCTGGTTCCTGATCAACTCCCTGCGCAGCCCCGGGCACGCCGACCTCGTGGTCAAGGACTCGGTGAGCGGCGACAACGCGCTCGTCACCGAGATCGGCTACGAGTCGATTCCCGGCGACCCCGGCGACACCTTCGGCGTCCTCGGCGGCGGATTCAGCCCCGACGACGACGACCGCAGCTACGTCTACTCCTACCGCCAGCCGGGCGGCGTGGTGATGATGGTCCTCCGCAACCTCGAGACCCGCACCAACGTCCACGTCCAGTCCATGACCAGCGACTCGTGGTGGCGTTTCAGCCCGTGCGGCGACACCCTCGGCGTCGTGACCCAGCCCTTCGCCACCTCGGTTGAGGTTCGCCTGCAGAAGACCGCCGTCTCCGGCACGCTGGGCGACCTGAAGAGCTTCAGCCCCATCCCCGACCTTATCGACCTCGACACCACCGCCGACTACCACCGGGTGCTGACCACCAACGGCGCCGGAGTTGTGACCGCGCACAACATCGCACCCAACACCGCAGACACCAACTGCCCCGCAGCCCCGGCTCTGGACCAGGTCTCGGTCAGCCCGGCCGCGGTCATCGGCGGACAGGCCAACTCGACCGGAACCGTAAAGCTGACCCTTCCGGCCGCAGCGTCGACCACCGTCAGCCTGAGCAGCAGCGACACCGCAGCAGCCACCGTCCCGGCGTCCGTCACCCTGGCCGCCGGCGCCCAGACCAAGACCTTCACCGTTACCAGCAAGGCGGTTACCACCGCAAAGACGATCACGATCGTCGCAACCTCCGGCTCGGTCACCAAGACCACCGCACTGACCGTGAACCCGCCGGCCCCGACCGCCAAGGTCTCCGAGGTGTCGGTCAGCCCGTCCCGGATCCCCGGCGGCCAGAACGGCACCGGCACCGTGACCCTGGACATGGCGGCAGGTAGCAGCGGCACCCCGGTCACCCTGTCCAGCAACCTGCCGGCGATCGCAGCGGTCCCCGCATCGGTGATCGTCCCGGCCGGCGCAACCAGCGCAACGTTCGCAGTCACCACCTTCCCGGTCGACGGTGACTCGCCGGTCGTCATCAAGGCCACGGGCGGCGGCCAGGAGAAGACTGCCCGCATCATGGTCCTCGTCGCCGACCGCACCTGCACCGCCGGCGCTTCCGACGAGGCAGCGCAGAGCATGGGCGCCCGGGCGTTCGCCGCCTTCGACGACGCCGGCACCGGCGCCGACTGCTTCCAGAACCCAGTACTGAAGAACGGCATCACCGTCGGCGCCGGCAGCACCGGCCTGGCCGAAGGCACCCCGGTCGAGCTGGTCCTGAAGGCCAGCCTGAAGGGAACCGTCCACACCAGCCCGCCGGTCGGCGACGGCGGCAGCCTGGCCGAAGGCGACGTCCGCTATCAGGTCTTCGACGACAGCGTCGAGGCACCCGAGGGCCGCTACCAGGCAGCCGACTTCCGGGCCAGGATCGAACTCCAGCAGCACAGGCTCTACCCCGACAACAGCCCAAACTCCTTCCGAGAGCAGAGCACGCAGATGTTCAGCAACGCATCGACCCCGCAGGAGATCTTCGAGGACACCGAGTACCCCTCGGCCGACGCAGCAGCCCACTCGGTGGACACCGGTGAGATGGTCGCCAAGTTCACCACCAAGGTCGGCGCCCACCTCAGCCTCCAGGCCCGTCTGACTGCCGGCGCCAGCGCCTACGGCACCGGAGCCTCCGGCGTCGCGAACATGCTGAACGCCTTCAAGGCAAGCACCGTCCCGGCCGCCGGCTTCGAGGGCCTGGACCTCACCCTCGACAGCCAGGTTCCGCCGAACCGGGCCCCGGTCTGCACCAATCGTGACCTCACGACGGACGAGGACACGCCCCTGGGCGCAACCGTGGCATGCACCGACCAGGACAACGACACGATGACCTACCGGGTGATCACCGGGCCGGCCAACGGCACGATCTCGGCGATCGGCGCCGGCAAGGACTTCACCTACAGCCCCGCCGCCGACTTCTCCGGCGAGGACTCGTTCACGGTCAAGGCAAACGACGGCACCGTCGACTCGGGCCTGGCCACCATCAAGGTGACCGTGGCGCCGGTCAACGACGCCCCGACCTGCAACAACGGCTCAGGCACCACCGCCTACGGCGTACTGCTGGCCGGCGACCTGGAGTGCACCGACCCCGAGGGTGACGCACTCACCTTCTCGGTGACCACCCCGCCCGCCCACGGCTCGATGTCCCCGATTGGCGCCGACGGGAGCTTCAGCTTCACGCCGGCTTCCGGTTACTCCGGTGCGGACTCGTTCGCCTTCGAAGCCACCGACGCCGGCGGCGCCAAGGCGGCCGGACAGTTCGACATCACGGTCGGGGAGCCCGAGTTCGACCCGCCTGCCAACAAGAAGGAGTGCAGGAAGGGCGGCTGGAGGGACTTCGTCAACCCGAGCTTCAAGAACGAGAAGGACTGCTTGAAGTGGGTGCGCCAGCACTAACAAACTGCAGTAAGGAATTGCCCCCGGGATTCCCGGGGGCTTTTCTTATTCGTCCAGGTTGGCCGAAGGAGACTCCATGGGGCCCAGGCGGTCCCGGACCTTGCGAAGGGTGCCCGAGAGCAGCCGGGAGACGTGCATCTGTGAGATGCCCAGCTCGGCCGCAATCTGGGTCTGGGTCATGCCCTTGAAGAAACGCAGGTGCAGTATCTTGCGGTCGCGGTCGGGAAGGGTCTTCAGCACCGACTTCACGCTGACCCAGCTCTCAAGCACCTCCAACGAGTCGTCCTGGATGCTCAGCCGGTTGAGCGGCGAGGACTTGTCCTCGTCGGTCGGGGCGTCGAGCGGCGTCGTCGAGTAGGCGTGCATCGCCTCGATGCCCTCGACGACCTCCTCCTCGGTGGACCCGGTGTACTCGGCGATCTCCTTGACCGTCGGCGAGTGACCGAGCATCTGGTTCAGCTCCGAGACGGCCCGCTCGACGTGAAGCGAAATCTCCTTCACCCGGCGGGGGACGTTCAGCGCCCAGCCCTTGTCCCGGAAGTGGCGCTTCAGCTCGCCCACGATCGTGACCGTGGCGTAGGTCGAGAACTTGACCTCACGGCCCCGGTCGAACCGGTCGACGGCTTTGATCAGGGCGATCGATGCCACCTGCTCCAGGTCCTCCACCGGCTCCCCGCGGCCGGCGAACCGGCGGGCCAGGTAGCGGGCAAGGGGACGGAACAAAAGGACCAGCTCGTCCCGGGCCGCAGCGTCGGGCAGGCGCTGGAAGAGCTCGTCGGCGATCTCCGCGGTGGTCGGAGGGAGGACCACGGTTTCTTCCGGCGCTTCGGGCGGAGCCTCGGGGGCTGCCTCCGGATCTGGAGGGGTGGACTCCACCTCCGGCGTGGGGACCATCAAGACACTTGCCGGTTGCTTTTGGTCAACCGAACGGCCGGGAGTCCGCCGTCCTCGATGTCCACGCTGTCCGACAGGGCCGAGAGGATCGTCCAGGCCATGGACTCCTTGATGTCTTCGGGGGTTTTGGACGAGGACCCGTCCCCGGCGACGGTCAACTCGAGCGCACCATCATGGAAGCCGATGGTCAGGTTGAGCACCGTCGAGTCTGGGGACAGCTCCAGAACCTGCCCGCAGGCCTCGTCGACCACCAGACGGAGGTCGTCGATGGCGTCGATGGTGAAGTCCCTGGATGCGGCCGCACTGGCCACGACCGAGCGCAGTATGTGCAGGAACTCGGGCTGGGCAGGCAAAGAGACTTCGATGTCGCCGGGCAATGGGACTCCAGACTGTCTAGGACGGTGAGACATATACTAGCGGTGTAAATTCTCGCAGGACATTCGCAGGGGGCGGCCATCCAACTATCAATAGATTCCTCTTCACAGGATCCTTGGGTCGTAGTAAAGGTGGAGGGCGAGGTGGATCTCTCAAACGCCGCCGGGCTTCGGGACCACCTGATCGAGCAGGTACAGCAGGGCCACTACAATCTCGCCGTGGACCTGACAGGGGTTGAGTTCATGGACTCTAGCGGCCTCGCCGTCCTCATCTCTGGCCTTCGGCGAACCAAGGAGCACGACGGGTCGCTGGTTTTGATCTCCCCGACCGCCTCGGTCAAGCGGGTCCTGACCATCACGGGCCTGGACCGTGTCTTCGACATCTACGACTCGGTCGAAAAGGCTGCAGCCGGCGCCTCCCCGGCCTGACGCAGACCTTGTTTAGCATCTCTTTCCCCGCCGAGGCCGTGCACGTCAGCACCGCCCGCATCTTCTCCGCCGCCGTCGCCCGGCACTTCGGGGCCGACGCGGCCGACATCGAGGATCTCAAGATCGCCCTGACCGAAGCCTGCGGCAGCGCTATCTCCCACGCAAAGACCGGGGGTTCCGAGTCGGTGCAGGTTTCGGCAACTCCCGGTGCCGGGATGTTGACCTACGAAGTCAACGGCCACCGCCGGACCGACCTGTTGAATACGCCGGGCGGGGAGATCGAGCAGAGCACCGAGGAGCAGATGATCGCACTCAGCGCCGAGCTCATAGGCGCCCTGTTCCCGGATGCGGAGTTCATCGACAAGCCCGAGGGAACCTTCTTCCGTCTCTCGGTGCTCGCGTCGGGCGCAGGCTAGCCCCGAACTTCCCTCCCACTCTTCGTGGGCGGATTCAGTATCTATCGGCAGATCTCAGGGAACTTTTAAAGATTTTCTCGCGCAGATAGTGATTTTCTTGCTACAATTTCAAACACTCACAGTGAGCAACTTCTAGCCCCCAAACCGATCTGCCGAACACGCCAATGCCCAAGGTCCTGCTTCACCTATGCCTGCTTCACCTGAGCGCTGCCGCTGTTGCCTCCCACAGGAGGCGGTGGACGGTGACGTTCGCCTCACGAGACGTCTTTGCCTCGATCAAATGTGCCCCACCCATTCCCACCGCCCGCAGCACTGCCGGCGCCAACTCGGAGGGATCATGAATCAACGAGTAGCTGCAGTTGTAGAAATTGGCCAGCCTGGAGAAATCGAGGCCGTGGGGGGTCCCGAACAACTTCTCGAATCCGGGCTGAGCAGCCTGAGGCAGGAAGGAAAATATTCCTCCTCCGTCGTTGTTCACCACCACGAACACCACGTCAATGGAGCCCTCTGATGCGGCAAGCAAACCGTTCTGATCGTGGAGAAGTGAAAGGTCGCCGGTCAATGCAACAACTGGCCCGGAGTGCGAAAGGGCAGTTCCTAGGACGGAGGAGGCGAATCCGTCGATCCCGTTCGCGCCGCGGTTCGCCAGGAGTTGCACCCCGGGCGACGTACGCATAGACCAGTCGAGGTCGCGAATCGGCATGCTGGACGCCACGTACAGAACCGACCCGTCGGGCAGGCATCCGGCCAGATCCCGGGCGATTCGGGGCTCGGTGATCCCCTGCCCGTCCAGGAGTGTGTCGATGGCCTCCCGGGCCAGGTCATCCGCCTGAAGCCAGCCGTTTAGCCACTCCGAGTGGGGGGACTCGGAAGTGGCGGCGGCTAAAGCAGTGAAGACCTGATCCGGGTCGGCCCGAAGCATCCAGGACAGGGACCGGGCGGGGTCCAGCCAGGCGCTGGGGTCGATTGAGATCTGACGGACCGGCGAGTCGAGCAGGGCGGCGAGACTCGGAGAGGTCCCAAGGTTCCCGATCCGGATCACCAGGTCGGGGCGGTGCGACTCCGCAAACTCGGGTTGGCGCAACAAAGCTTCGAATGTCGAGATGGCCGGGGGGCCGGTACGCACGTTTGAGGTCGCCTCGGCCAGCACCGGCCAGGCGGCCTTGCGTGCGGTAGCAAGGATAGGTTCGGCGTTGTGCAGCCCGGTCCCCACCGCGATCACCCCGCGTGCGGTTCCCTCGATCTCCTCTATGAGCCGCTGCAGGTCCTCCTCCGACGCGGCTCTCGGCGAGTGCGACTCCTCGGTCCACGGACGTCCGCCCTCCCGCCCGTCCAGCGGGAATGGGAACCCGGCGGGGTCTGCGACCGGCACCAGGGGGTTGCGAAACGCCAGGTTCAGGTGCACCGGGCCGGCCGCGGGCCAGCGGCTGACTGCATAGGCCCGGGAGGCCAGCGACCGCCAGTACCCGACCGATTCCGGCCTCGCCTCGGCCACCCCGACCTCCACGAACCAGCGGACCGTGTCACCGAACATCTTGATCTGGTCGATGGTCTGCCCGGCGCCGGTGTCGCGCAGCTCGGGGGGCCGGTCGGCAGTCAGCACGATCATCGGCACCTGGGCGAAGGAGGCCTCGATCACCGCCGGGTACAGGTTGGCGGTCGCGGTGCCCGACGTCGTCGCCACCATCGCGGGGACGCCCGTCACCTTGGCCAGGCCCAGGGCCAGGAAAGCCGCCGAGCGTTCGTCGATCGACACGTGCAGGCTGATCTCCGGCCGGGCGTCCAGGGCGAGCGCCAGCGGCGTGGACCGGGAGCCGGGGCCGAGGCAGGCGTGGGTCACGCCGGCGCGGATCAGCTCGTCGACCAGGACCGTCGCCAGCGCGTGACCGGCGTTCTCCGCTTTCATCGTGCGCCGAGCTCCGAGAGCGGGTGGGGGTCGGCGTAGCGGTCGAGCAGCGCCGGGTCAACCTGTGGCCGGCGCACCTCGATCCTCCCGTCCACCGGGACCAGCGAGTGGGCCACGAGGTCGCCCGCCAGCAGGGGGACGGTTCCCAGCCCGCACGGATAGGGCAGGTGCTCCAGGGCGGCCGCAAGGGCAACCCCGGCCGATATGCCCACCGACGTCTCCAGCATGCTCGAAACGATCGCCGGGAGACCCGACTCTTCGATCGCCTGCATCGCCCGGTTGATCCCGCCCAGGGACTGGACCTTGACCACGAGCACGTCGGTCGCCTCGAGCTCCACCAGCCGGCGAACCGACTCCAGGGAGCTCGCCAGCTCATCGGCGGCGATTGGCACGTCGACGGCCCGCCGGACCTCGGCCATCTCCTCGATCGTCCGCACCGGCTGCTCGACCAGGTCGACGGAATACCGGGAGAGGACGTTGATGCACCGAACCGCCTCGTCGACGTTCCAGGCGCCGTTGACGTCGACCACCAGCCGGCCGCCCGGTCCGAGGGCATCCCGGACCGCCTCGACCCGGGCTTCGTCGTTGCCCTCGGCCACCTTGACCTTGGCCGCAGAGCAGCCCGACGCACGGACCAGAGCCGCCGCCGCCTCCGGCTCCAGCGCCGGGACGGTTACGTGGACCGGGATGTGGTCCCGGAACGGTGCCGGCCACGATTCGAACGCGGAGGCGTAGGCACTGGATACCGCCGCCCGGTGGTCCTCCGTCCCGAACCCGGGGAACGGCGAGAACTCCCCCCAGCCTTGGGGCCCCGAGACGACCGCTCCCCTTCGGGAGGTCTGGCCCCGGAACGGCATGCGCAACGGGATGTTGAAGTACCGCCATTCCGGACCGGCCGGTGCGGTCACAACCAGAGCCCCATGGCCAGCAACACCCCGAAGGCCAGTTGAAGCCTGGCGGTACCGACCAGCACGCCGATCAGTTCGCGGCCGCTGTCCGTGGAGACCTTGCGAAGCACCGGGATCGCCAGCGGGAACGAGAGCAGCGGCAGGAGCACCCAGGGGCCGCCTCCGCATAGGGCGATGAGGCCCAGCGACAGGTAGGAACCGACGATGAGCGCCTTGAAGACCAACCGGGTCCGGGCGTCGCCCAGAATCACCGCCAGCGTCCGCTTGCTGGTCCGGGAGTCGGTCGGGATGTCTCTTAGGTTGTTGGCCACGAGGATGGCCGCAGCCAGGAAACCGACCGGGACCGAGGCGGAGAGCGCCAGCGGGGAGATCTCCTCTATCTGGACGTAGGCCGAGCCCACGGTCGCGACGACCCCGAAGAAGATGAAGACGAACACCTCGCCGAGCCCCCGTGAGCCGTAGGGGTAGGGGCCGCCGCTGTAGCCGAGGGCCGCGATCACGCTCACCGCCCCGACGGCAACCAGCTCCCACCCGGCAACTGCCGCAAGACCGACACCGGTGGCCACGGCCACCAAAAAGGCGGCGATCATCGCATTGCGCATCGCCCCGGGCGAGATCAAACCGGAGGAGGTGAGCCGCCGGGGGCCGAGCCGCTCGTGGGTGTCGACACCCTTCACCGCGTCGAAGTAGTCGTTGGCGAAGTTCACGCCGATCTGCATGAAGACGGCCACGACCAGCGCGCCGAGAAACCTCGGCGGCGAAAGGCGGCCGGCAGCTGCGGTGCCGGCCAGCACCGGGACGATGCCGGCCACGAGGGTGCGGGGCCTGGCAGCCTCTACCCAGTACCTTCGATCGGCCACGGCTCTCGAGGCCTACGGCCTGCGGGGGAACTTGCCGAAGTCCGGCGCACGCTTCTCCAGGTAGGCGTCACGGCCCTCCTGCGCTTCTTCGCTCATGTAATAAAGGAGAGTGGCGTCCCCGGCCAGCTGCTGGATTCCGGCCATGCCGTCGGTGTCTGCGTTGAACGACGCCTTGAGGAGCCGGAGCGACAGCGGGCTCTTGGCAAGGATCTTGCGGCACCACTCCACCGTCGCCGCCTCGAGCTCGGCGAGCGGCACGACCTTGTTGACCAGCCCCATGTCCAACGCCTCCCGGGCGTCGTACTGGTCGCAGAGAAACCAGATCTCCTTGGCCTTTTTCAGGCCGACCATCCGTGCCAGCAGGCCGGCGCCGTAACCCCCGTCGAAAGAGCCCACCCGCGGACCGGTCTGGCCGAAGCGTGCGTTGTCGGCCGCGATGGTCAGGTCGCAGACCACGTGCAGGACGTGCCCGCCGCCGATGGCGTACCCCGCCACCATCGCGACCACCGGCTTCGGGAGCCGGCGGATCTGCACCTGCAGGTCGAGGACGTTAAGGCGCCCGACGCCGTGGTCGTCGGAGTAGCCGTCGTCGATGCGGACCCTCTGGTCCCCGCCGGAACAGAAGGCAAGGTCACCGGCGCCGGTGAGGATCACCACCCCGACCGTCGGGTCGTCACGGGCCAGGTCGAAGGCCTTGATCAGCTCGAAGACGGTCTTCGGGCGGAAGGCGTTGCGTACCTCGGGCCGGTTGATGGTGATCTTGGCGATGCCCTCGAAGGTCTCGTAGAGGATGTCCTCGAAGTCGCCGGAGCCTTCCCAGGCGAAAGTCGCCACCTCTTCAGCTTCTGAGCTCATACGCATTGACTCCTGAGTGATAACTCGAATCGTTAGAGTAACTTATCAGACGAAGTCACTCTATCCTGGACTACCCGACAGGAGCGTCGTGAGCGACAGACGTCTAATAGCCCTACGCTACCCAAACCGCACGATGGCCGCCCGGCTGAACGAGCTGTGGGACGGCGGTTTCGCCGCCCTCCCGCTCAGCCCATCGCTGCCCGGCGCCGAGGTTGGCGCCCTCCTCGAGGAGCTCAAGCCCGCCCGTATAGAGGACGAATCCGGCTGCACCGACCTGCCCGGCGGAGTGCCGGTGGCGGAAGGGGTGGCCGTGGTGATCGCCACCTCCGGGGCTTCGGGGAAGCCGAAGGGGGTCGAGCTTTCCCACGCCGCACTGGAGTGGTCCGCCCGGGCCTACGCCGAACGGCTGGGCACCCGTCCCGGGGAGCGCTGGCTCGGCTGCCTGCCGCTTTCCCACATTGGAGGCCTGGGCATTCTGGTCCGGTCTCGCCTGGCGGGCACCGAACCGGTGATCCACGACCGGTTCGACCCGGAGGCGGTCGCAGCCGAGCAGGATACGACGCTGATCTCGCTGGTCCCCACCACGCTGATGCGCCTGATGGACGCGGGGGTCGACCTGGCCCGGTACTCCGCCGTGCTGATCGGCGGCGCAGGACTTCCGGCCGCAACCGCTGAGCGCGCCCGCTTCGCCGGGATCCGGCTGGTCCACACCTACGGGCTGACCGAGACCTGCGGGGGCTGCAACTTCGACGGGGTGCCGCTCGACGGCGCCGAGTTCCGGGTGGTCGACGAGATGATCCGGGTCCGGGGACCGATGCTGATGAACGGCTACCGCCTGAACCCGGAGCTCACCTCGGACGCGCTGGAGGGCGGGTGGCTGCACACCGCCGACCGGGGCCGGATCGACTCGAACGGGGTCCTGGAGGTTTTCGGCCGGGCCGACGACCTGATCGTCACCGGCGGGGAGAAGGTTTCGGCAATCGAGGTGGAGAACCTGATTCAGACCCACCCCCTGGTCGCCGACGCGGCGGTGGCCGGGATCGACGACTACCGCTGGGGCCAGGCGGTGGCCGCCCTGATAGTCCCCCGGGGAAGCTCGGTCCCAACCCTGCGGGAGCTCAAGGGCTTTCTGACCGGGAAGCTTGCCGGCTTCAAGGCGCCCAAGAGGATCCTCATCGTCGACGAGGTGCCGCGCACCGCCTCGGGCAAGGTCCGGCGGCAGGCGGTGAGGGACCTGCTGGAGTCGTCCGAGGTAACCGGTTGACGCAACTTCGGACTCGAGCTTAAGCCCGGGCCCTAATCGGCCGAAAGTACTGGTAAACGGCCGGGGAGAAGGTGTGGGCACCAAACTTGGGGCAGTTGCGGAGATCCAACCGTCCGCAAGCAGGTCCCGGCGGCGCGCAATCGTGCTGTTCTGCGCTGCGTTCATCGCGGTTCAGATCCTCGTGCCGATTTACAGGCTTGCCTTGCCCCCGAACCAGCCGTTCGGCTGGCAGATGTACTCCTCGGTCGCCGGATACCGCTACGAAGTGAAGCTGGCCGACGGGACCACCTCCGAAGCCGACCCGGTCGACTACGTTCTGCGGTACCGGACGGAGATCGACTTCCGGGATCACCTGCCCCCGGTGCTCTGCCGGGCGTTCCCCGATGCCACCGAGATCGTGACCTCCAACCGGCTCCTCGGGAGCAACGAGAGCTTCCCGTGCGACCGCTAGCCGCCCTCAAGGCGCTCCCCGACACCGAGGCCGCCTCCCTGCCGATCGGCCTGGCCCGGGCCGGGCTGGGCGTGGCCACGCTACTCGGCGCCGCCGAGATGGCCCGTGGCCTGAAGGCGTTGCACACGCCCGGCGTTCTCAGGATTCCGAGGTTCGAATCCCTCCCGGTGCTGCCGCAGTCCGCGGTCGCCGTGTTTCTCGGCGCCTGGGCCCTGGCGTCCATCGCCTTGCTCCTGGGGTGGCATACCCGGACCGCCGGCGTCCTTCTAATAGGCTTTCAGGCCTACGCACTGGCTCTCGACCATCAGCTCTACAGCAACCACCTGTACCTGATGGCCCTGTTCACGCTACTGCTCACCCTGGCCGACAGCGGCGCCTCCTTTTCGCTGGATGCGCACCGCAGGGGAAGTGTGCCTTATATACCCGCCTGGCCGGTGGCGTTGATGCGCGTGCTGATCAGCATCGTCTACAGCTTTGCGGTCCTGGCCAAGCTGAACGCGTTCTTCCTGTCGGGCATCGTCCTTCGACAGAACATGAAGGTCCCCGGGATGGAGCACCTGCCCAACTGGGTTTTTATGATCCTTGCCCTGGCGTCGGTGGCAACCGAGGCCTTCCTCGCCTACGCCTTCTGGAGGAAGCGGCTGAGGGTCTTCGCGTTCCTGGTCGGGCTCGGATTCCACGTGACGATCGTGTTCACGATGTGGCTCTTCCCTGACCTGCTCACCTTCGCAGTGATCATGGGGTCGGCGTACCTGGCGTTCTTCAGCCGGTTCCGGCCGGCCGAGCTTGGCCTTGCGCTGCCGGACCGGGATGGCGAGGGCCTAGCCCTGCAGCTCAGCCGCTAACCGCGCGGCCGGCGCCGGTATTCGGGCTGGAGCCAGGCCGGGTCGAATCCGTTGTCGGCAGGGTTCAGCGTCACGCCGGGAGGAACCAGCTCGTCGATGGCGTCCAAAGCCTCGGTCGAGAGCCTGATCTCGGCCGCGCCCAGCTGCCCTTTTAGCTGGTCCAGGTTTCGGGGGCCGATGATCGCGGAGGTCACCGCCGGGTGCTCGAGCACCCAGGCGACCCCAAGCTCAACCAGGGAGATCCCTTCCTTCTCCGCAAGGGGGATCAGCCCCTCAATCACCTCGTACTTGCGCTTGTTGCCGGGCAGGGCCTCGTCGAACCGGGCCGGGATCCGCTCTGCCCTGCCGGTCTTCTCGACCGGCTTGCCCTTGCGGAACTTCCCGGAGAGCCAGCCTCCGGCGAGGGGGCTCCAGACGATCACCCCCATCCGGTGCTTGACCGCCGCCGGCAGCACGGCCCTTTCTATGTCCCGCACGAGGATCGAGTAGGGAGGCTGCTCGCAGACATACCGCTCCAGACGCCGGTCGGCGGCCACCCACTGGGCCTCGACGATGTCGGCGGCAGGAAAGGTGGTCGACCCGGCGTAGCGGATCTTGCCCTGACGAATCAGGTCGGTCAGCGCCCCGAGGGTCTCTCCGGCGTCCATCAGCTGGTCGGGCCGGTGCGCCTGGTAGAGGTCGATGTAGTCGGTGCCCAGGCGCCGAAGCGACGCCTCCACGGCCCGGAATATGTACTTGCGGGAGGTTCCACGGTCGTTGGGCCCCTCGCCCATCGGGTTGTAGAACTTCGTGGCGAGCACGATGTCGTCGCGGTTGCGGCCCTTGATGGCCTTGCCGACGATCTCCTCGCACTCCCCGTCGGAGTAGATGTCGGCGGTGTCGACGAAGTTGATGCCGGCGTCGAGCGCGGCGCGGATCACCTCGATCCCCTCTTCGTGGTCCGGGTTGCCCCACTTGCCGAACATCATCGTGCCCAGGCAGAGCGGGCTGACCATCACGCCGGTGGCGCCGAGCCGCACGTACTCCATCGATCCAGCTTAGTTGAAGCTCCCGGCCTGCGCCGCCCGGCCCCCGCCTTTACACTGGCGCCCATGAAGACCCACCGTATGAAGCTGGAGACCGGGAACGTCCGGGCGCTCGTCGACCTGACCCACGAGGTCCGGAGATTCGTACAGGACGCGGGTGACGGCCTGGTCAACATCTCGATTCCGCACGCCACCGCCGGCCTGGTCCTCATGGAGCTGGGCTCCGGCAGCGACGAGGACCTGTGGGAGCGGCTGGACGCCCTCCTGCCGAGGGACCGGCGTTACACGCACTCCCACGGGTCGCCCGGCCACGGCGCCGACCACCTCCTTCCCGCCTTCATCACGCCCACGCTCACCCTCCCGGTGATAGACGGAGAGGTTTCGCTGGGGACCTGGCAGAGCATCGTGCTGGTCGACTCCAACGTCGACAACCCCCGGCGCGAGGTGCTGTTCGCCTTCCTGGCCGGCTGAGGTGTCCTTAAAGGACGAGCTGAGGGCGCTTGCCGTCGAGCTGGCCACCGAAGCCGGCGAGATTCTTCTGCGTATGGGCACGGGCGGCGTGACCACGGCCAAGTCCACCCCCACCGATCTGGTCACCGAAGCCGACCGGGCCGCCGAACGCCACATTGTCGACAAGCTGCGCCGCCTCCGCCCGGACGACGCGATCGTCGCCGAGGAGGGCTCGGCCAACACCGGCACCAGCGGCATCCGGTGGGTGGTAGACCCCCTGGACGGGACCGTCAACTACACCTACGGGTTCCCGCACTGGTGTGTGTCGATCGGAGTCGAGGGGGCCGAGCGCCTGGGGGTGGTCCACGACCCGAGCCGGGGCGAAACCTTCTACGACCCGGCACTGCTCACGCCGAGCCGCAAGACCGATCTTTCAGACTCGCTGATAGGCACGGGGTTCGCCTACTCGGCCGAGACCAGGGCCCGCCAGGCCGCGACGGTCGCCAACCTTCTTCCGATCGTCAGGGACATCCGCCGGGTCGGCTCTTGCGCGCTGGACCTGGCGTGGGTGGCGTGCGGGCGGCTGGACGGCTTCTACGAGGAGGGCGTCCAGCACTGGGACGTCAGCGCCGGCATCGCCCTGGTGAACGATGCCGGCGGAGTGGCCCGGACCTCGGGTCCCATGACGGTGGCCGCGGGGACCGAGGAGCTGTTGGTGAAGCTGGAGAAGCTGGTACTACCTACTCGTCGGTGATCTGAACTTCCTCCAGGACGATGTCCTCGAAGGGACGGTCGCCCGAGCGGGTGGCAACGAGTGAGATCGCGTCGGCGACGTCCTGGCCCTCTACGACCTTGCCGAAGATCGTGTGTTTGCCGGTCAGCCACGAGGTGTTTGCCGTGGTGATGAAGAACTGGCTGCCGTTGGTTCCGGGGCCGGAGTTGGCCATGGCCAGCCAGCCGGGTCCGTCGAAGGAGGGCCCGCCGCTGACCTCGTCGGCGAACTTGTAACCGGGGCCTCCGGTGCCGGTGCCCAGCGGGTCGCCGCCCTGGATCATGAAGTTCGGGATCACCCGGTGAAAGATGGTTCCGGCGTACAGGGAGTCGCCGGTGTGGCGCTCGCCGGTCCTCGGGTGCGTCCACTCCTTGGTTCCGGTCGCAAGGCCGATGAAGTTCTCGACCGTCTCCGGTGCGTGCTCCGGTAGGAGCTCCACTTTGATGTTGCCTTTGTTGGTGACAAACGTCGCGTGCTTAGCCATTAGGCCTCCTGGGTTTTGTGGTCCTCAGGGCCAGTCTATTGGCCCTTCTCCCCTTAAGGCCTCGCCCGCAGGCGTGCGGCCGCGCGGTACCCCCTTTGGAGCCTTCCAAACCAGGTCGATTCGGGCCGGTACAAATTTTTTCTGAAAATCGTTAAAGCCCTTACTAAAGCTGCCGATAACTAGGGCGTCGCAAGAACAGCAAGCCCGGAGCACAGACCGGAAGAACAACAGCGACACACCGAAGTTTTGAAGCACAGGGAAGTTCTCGAAACCTAAACGCAACACCGACAGGAAAGGAAGTGACCCCATGGTTGCAATGCACCTTTGGCTTCAGTACCGCATCGCAGAGCTCAGGAACTCCGAAGACGGCGCCGCTGCAGTTGAGTACGGCCTGCTCGTCGGCCTGATCGCAATCGCCATCATCGCCGCAGTCATCGTTCTGGGCGAAGAGCTGACCGACCTCTTCGAGTTCGTAGGCACCGAGCTGGCGGACGTTCCCGCAGCCCCCGTCGCTCCGTAACCCTTCTAGCAGCTTCGCCGGAACCCGGTCAGACCCCGAAACGCACTTCGGGTTCGCCGGGTTCTGGCATCTAGACCTCAGTACGACCGACGCACCACGAAAACGCACTTTCACCAGCTCGTAGCAAGAAAAGGGGGTTGAAAACTTGCAAGCTCACGCACGCGACGAACGAGGAGCCGTCCTCGTTATCGTCGCCTTAGTCATGTCTGTCCTCCTGACTCTTACTGCGGGCGGCGTCATGCTCTTCACTCTTTACGGAAGCCAGCGCGAAATGCAGAAGGCGGCCGACCAGGCAGCCCTTGCAGGAGCCGCCGGCATGCCCCTGCTCAGGCCCGGTGTGGCTCTGAGCAGCCTTCCCCTCAACACCGTCTACGACCTCACCGACGACGTGGGCCTGGACGTGCCACTCAAAGGATTGAACAACGTTCCGGACCCCCGGGCCGTCGCATGTGCCTACGGCACCAGCGGCCTGGCCGCCGACTCGGCGAAGTTCGTGAACTCTTTCGGCGTTACGGCGTCAGGCCTGCCCAGCAGCTACTGCTCGAGCAGCCCGTGGTCCGACGCACGCGTCAACCCCTCCCTCAACTCGCTGACCACGCCCCTGTCCACCTGTGTCAACGGGCTGACCACCTCCATCAACGGCGTCATCTCCCAGCTGCAGGGCAGCTTGGCCGGCCTGTTGAGCAACCCACTGATCGGCCTCTTGCTTGCGCCGCTCGGCTTGAACGTCACAAGTTTGACCAATACCGTCACCGGCACGATCACAACGCTGACCGGGACTCTGGATTCGGTGAAGAACCTTGAGGCCCTGGCGCCGGCTCTTCTGACCCCCGAGATGACCGTTACCGTCACCGACAAGGTGAAGCCGCCCATCGTCGGGCTGGTCACCGGCGGCGACGGCGTGCAGATGAAAGTTACGGCCACCGCCCAGCGGCGCCTCAAGAACGCCGTCGTGCTCCCGGCCACGCCCGGCCTGCTCAACACCGACCTGAACACCGCCTTGAACACCACGAAGCCCCAGGTGCTCAACGCCCTTACCGCCGCCAACACGCAGCTCAACGGCCTGATGACCAGGTTTGGACTCAGCTCGTGCCAGAACCTTCTGGCTCCGACCTCGAGCATCTACCAGGACATCAGCGACATCTATTCCCCGCCGGCAAGCGGCACCTACACCGGCAGGGACCTGATCGAGGGCGCGACCGATGCGGTCAACCGGATTGCGGGTGAATCCGGAACGGCCACCAACGCTCTGGCCGGGGAAGCCTTCCTGGTGATCCGCCAGGGAGCGACTCCGACCACACTGTCCGGCTTGCTGGGCCCGGTTACGAGCCTGTTGGGCCTGAGTTCCACGCTTCAGACGCTGCCGATACCGGCGCTCGATGTGGCGATGGTGGCGGCGCACAACCTGGAGGACGGCAACATCTCCAACCCCGACCTGATTACCGACGCAGCGGCGGCTCGTGGACTGTTCACGGCCACCCTGGTGAAGTGATGGAGACCACGATGAGAGCCAAGTTCAAGCGTTTCACCGAGCTCCGGAAGGAGGAGCGGGGCGCCGAGGCAGTGGAGTTCGCTCTTATCTCACCGCTGCTGTTCTTCCTGGTGTTCGGCCTGATCTACCTGCTGTTGATGTTCGCAGCCCAGCTGTCCCTTGGCTACGCAACCAACGTCGCAGTGCGGTACGCAGCAATCCCGGTCTCGGGGACCGTGTACCCCACCACGGCTCAGGTGCTGGCCAAGGCAGCCGCTTCGACTCCGTTCTTCAGCACTACAGCCTGCACACCGGTCATGGCTTCCGGAGGTACCAACGCTCCGATCACCCTGACCCTGAACTGCGACTTTCCGAACCCAGCCGGCGGCGCCGCCAATGCAATGAAGCAGGCGTTCTTCGGCGGGGGCGACGAAATCGATACCACGCTCGAAATGACGGCCACCGCACAATCGAGAAAGGAGTGAAGATGCGTCGAATTCTGCGCCGGGACGATGGCGCTGCCGCACTGGAGTTCGCCATCATCCTCCCGATCCTGCTGGCGCTCATGGCCTTCGTAGCCCCGTTCATCAAGTTCGGCTACGACTACATGGTTCTCCAGCGGGCCGTCGCACACGGCGTTCGCTACGCCAGCCGTGCCGACATCAACCCGGTAGTGCGATCCGACGGATCCGTGGGCCGCAGGCCCCTTCCGTCGGAGGTGAAGACGTTCGTAAGCAACTCGTCAAACGGCAAGGTTCTTGCCAGCACGGTCGACGTGACACCGAACCCGACCCTTGCAGTCCCGGGTGAGCTCATCACGGTGGAGGTCGACTACGAAATGTCGTACGGACCATTGGCGGAGATCGCCAATGGAGTAAAGGAACTTTTCTTCGGTGGGGGTGCGTTCCTACCGAGCTCGACAACGGTAACTGTCTCCGCTCGGGGACGCGAGGAATAGGAGAAAAAGGATGAACAAGAGGTCAAGTGGAGTCGTGGTGGCAGGAATCGTTGTGGCCCTTCTGGGGATGGTTCTTGTCTTCACATACGCCGGTCGAGTTCGCGCCGGCGCTGGAGTTTCGGGAGCAGCGGGCACCGCTTACGTTGCAACCAACGACATTCCTGCAGGAACCCGCTGGGAAGACATGGTGGGCGCACTGAAGAAGAAGGATGTTCCGGCCGACGTTCGCCCGGCAACCGCCGTGGCAACCACCAGCCAGCTGAACGGTAAGGCAGCCATCCGAGGCATCGCCAAGGGTGAGATCGTCACCACGTCGCAGTTCAACACTTCGAGCTCCGGCGGCCTGGACATCCCGGCCGGCAAGAACGCAGTGACAGTCAACCTGACCGTCCCGCAGGCAGTTGCCCGTTACATCCAGCCCGGCGCGGACGCCAACGTCTACGTCAGCTACAAGGGCCTGCCCACGGCCGGCAACCCCGCCGACGCCAACGTCACCAAGCTGTTGCTCAGCAACATCAAGGTGCTCGCGAACCAGCCGATGCAGGCTCCGACGGCCGAGGCAGCAGACGCCGCAACAGCCAACCAGGGCAACGAGGTCCTGCTTACCCTGTCTCTGTCTCCGGACGAGGCCGAGAAGCTGATCTTCGCCAAGGAAAACGGATCCCTGCACCTGGGTCTCGTCCACCCGGGCGACGCACCCGTGACCTCCGCCGGCCGGACGTTCAAGACCGCACTGGTCTGACATGACTCATAACTCGGAAACCGACCTGACCAGGAGGGCTCATAAAATGGGTGGCTTCAGGCTGGGCAGTCATCGGAAGGACCGGGGGCATCTGCCCCCGGCTCCGGCCGAGGCTCCGGGCAGTGGTCGGCCGGTTGCCGAGAGCCCCGTGGCGCGGAACAGGATTCAGCCCACGGAGTTCGGCAACATGGCCAACCCTCTTGCCTCGAGCGCCCGCAAAGCATCTAAGGCAGACGTTTGGGCCTCCACCGGAGCAACCGCTCCTCAGGAAGCTAACAGCTACTCCCGACCGGGACGGGCCGGCAGGCCCAACTGGGCTCCGGAGCAGGCTCCCGTCGCACAAAGCGGCGCCGGACAGCCTGTGAAGGCCCGGTGGCAGGCACCTGCACCGGCCCCGGCGGCTCCTGCCGTCAACCGCAACGGTCACTCCACGATCCAGCCGCCTCGTTCCGGCTACAACCCGGAGGCGCCGCAAAGCGCCAACGGGAACGCTCGGACCGAGATCGACTATGTCGAGGAGAGGCCCACGCCGCGCTCCAACTCGGGAAGCTCGCACCAGTCCGCGCTTTCGGTCGCTCTCGACAGCCAGCTGTCGGATCCGGCCGCCCGCACGGCGCCGGTTCACGAGCCCGTCAACGAAAACAAGAGCAACGGACGTTCCGCCCAGGGTGCCTGGGCCGAGGGGATCCAGGACGACGACTGGGACTCCGAGGATGAGGACGAGTCGGTAGACGGCGATCGGGTTCCCAGGGTTCTGGTGCTCGACCGTGTCGGCGACTTCTCCAACGACCTCGCCCGTGCAACGGTCGACCTGGACCCGGCGCCGGAGATTCTCCGGTTGAGCCGTTCCACCCAGGTGATCGACGTGGTGGAGCAGGAGGAGCCGGACGTCATCGTGGTAGCTCCGGAAGAGGTGACCGGTGCAGGCCTCAAGCGCCTGGCCGAGATCCACCGGAACGACCCGAAGATCGTCATCGTCCTCTCCGAGGGCACCAAGCCGGTGACCTCGGCTCAAACTGCTGCATGCGGGACGAGTGACATCATCCCGGCCGGTACCACCAAGGCACGTCTGCGGAGCAAGATGATGCGAGCTCTTCAGACCGCCGAGGAGCTGCGCCAGGAACACCTCGTGGTTGAGGAACGGATAGTCATCCAGGAACCCTCTTTCCTCGAGCAGACGCTTGAGCCCGAGCCGGTCGAGGAGTTCAAGCCGGCGCCGTTTGTCGCCAGGCCCGCCGCCCGCAACACCAAGCTGGCACGGGTCTTCACGGTGGCATCGGCATCGGGAGGCTGCGGCAAGACCTTCTACGCCACCAACTTCGCTGCTTACCTGGCGAAGGCAACCGGCGGCAGGGTACTGCTCGTGGACCTGGACCTGCAGTTCGGCGAGGTTGCGATTTCCTTGCACCTTCGCCCGAAGCGGACGATCTCCGAGCTCGTACAGGAGGAGGACATCGCCGCAGCGCTCAGCGACTACGTCGTGGACCACGGCGCGGGCTACAAGGTGCTTTGTGCGCCGCGTGACCCGATCGCCGGCGACAAGGTCGGGCCCCGGGAGACCACCGCAGTTCTGGAGGCCGCCCGTACCCAGTTCGACTACATCGTGGTGGACACCCCGCCTTCGATCAACGAGACCTGCCTGGCCGCTTTCGACCAGTCCCAGTCGCTCGTGATCATGGCGACGATGGACCTCCCGTCACTTAAGAATCTGAGGGTTTTCCTTGAAACCCTTAAGAAGTTGAACCTTCCTGCCGATCAGGTATCGCTGGTCGTCAACAAGGCCGAGTCCGGAACCGGAATCGATCTGAAGGAAGTGGAGCCGCTCTACCCCCAGGGCTTCTCCGCGGTTCTTCCGTATGCCAAGCAGGTGTCCTGGTCCATCAACATGGGGATGCCCGTCCTGGTAGCCGACCCCAACGCTGACATCAGCCGCAAGCTGTTTGAAGGTGCGGTGAAGCTTGTTGCGCCACTTCCGGGGAAGCAAGTTCCCTGGATGGCACCCGCAGCTGCCCCCCGGCGCGGATGGTTCTCTAGGTTATTGAAAGGAAAGGCCAAATGAAACTGTCGGACCGGGTTGAGCTTATTGAAGTAGAAGCAACGCGCTCGGGCACCAAGGGCGGCAGGCGGCGTACGGCTGCTGCGGCGGGTACCGAGAACTGGGGACAGATGAAGCGCCGGGTGCGCGACGCGCTCCTGGAGGAGCTGGGCCCCAAGCTGTACCAGAAGACCAAGCCTGAAGAGCTGAAGGCAACGGTCATGGAGAACCTGGATGCAGCCCTCGAGAAGGCCGGTGTTTCGGTCTCCCTCACCCAGCGGGCGAAGTTCGCCGCCGAGGTGGCCGCGGACCTGCTGGGCTACGGCCCGCTCGAGGAGCTTCTGGCGGACCCAACCCTCACTGAAATCATGTGCAACGCCTACGACGACATCTACGTGGAGCGCAACGGAAAGCTGGAGCACGTCAACACGGTCTTCACCGACGAGGCGCACCTGCGCCAGATCATCGAGAAGATCGTGGCGACTGTGGGTCGCCGCATCGACGAGTCCTCGCCGATGGTCGACGCCCGCCTTCCCGATGGATCCCGTGTCAACGCGATCCTGCCTCCGGTTGCCGTCCACTCACCGGTGCTTACGATCCGGCGATTCCCAGCCGAGCCGTACGGCATGAAGGACCTGATCAACTTCGGGTCCATCACGCTGGACGCAGCCATGTTCCTCGAGGCCTGCGTTCGCGGCAAGCTGAACATCCTGGTGTCCGGAGGAACCGGCACCGGTAAGACCACCATGCTGAACGTGTTGACGGAGTTCGTTCCGGAGTCGGACCGCATCGTGACCATCGAGGACGCAGCCGAAATCCGGCTGCACCAGCCTCACGTGATCACGCTCGAGGCCCGGCCGGCCAACATCGAGGGCGCCGGCCAGATCACCATCCGTGACCTGGTCCGCAACGCTCTGCGTATGCGGCCGGACCGCATCGTCGTCGGTGAGGTCCGAGGCGGAGAAGCCCTGGACATGCTGCAGGCGATGAACACCGGTCACGAAGGCTCGTTGACCACCATCCACTGCAACTCGCCTCGCGATGGTCTGGCCCGTATGGAGACCATGGTCCTGATGGCCGGTTACGACCTGCCGCTCAGGGCTATCCGCAGCCAGGTGGCGTCGGCAGTCGACATCATCATCCACATCGACCGCTTCGGAGACGGCAGCCGCAGGGTTACCCACATCTCCGAGGTCCAGGGGATGGAGGGCGACATCATCACCCTTCAGGACATCTACCGCTTCAACTTCGCCGAAGGCGGAACCCAGTCGGCCCGTTCCACCGGCCGCCTGCGTCCCACCGGTCTTCGCCCGAAGGTTGTCGAGAAGCTGCAGGAAGCCGGCGTCAACGTGCCGCCCAAGCTCTTCCGGCCCACCGACAACGAAGCAGCGGCAGCTCCCGGGTCGCTTCGTGCAGTGACCGGCACCGTTAGGAGGGGGTAATCGTGACGTTTCTGGCAGCAATTTTCGTCGGAGCCGGGCTGCTGATGGTCGTTTTCGGCATCAGCCAGCGCAGCTCCGGCCGGAGGGAGGAGCTCCGCCAGCTTCTCGAGATCGAGCTGGAGCAGCCGACCAAGTCGCCGGAAGCTCTGTCCGACCTCATGGAGAAGGCAGGAGCCTACGCCGAGCGTGCAATGGGCAAGACGGCCACCGCAGTCAGCCTGCGGGGCCGCCTCACCCAGGCCGGCTCGAATTTGAAGGCCGGTGAGTTCGTAGCGATCGTGGCAATAACGGCCGCAGTCGTGGGCCTGCTGTTTGCGACGCTCGCCAACTCGGTGGTCCTGGGCCTGCTGCTCGCCCTGGCAACCCCGCTGTTGGGCCTGATGTACCTGAGAAGCAAGGCTCGCAAGCGCCTGATAGCACTCGAGGGCCAGCTTCCGGCAGTGCTTCAGCTGCTGGCGGGTTCGCTCGACTCCGGTTCTTCGCTTCTGCTGGCTCTCGAGCTGGCGGCCGAGGAGGGCGACGCCCCCCTGGCCACCGAGCTCAGCAGGGTCATCGTTGAAACCAGGGTCGGCCGGCCGCTCCTCGAGTCGCTCGAGGCAATGGCCGAACGAATCGGGTCCAAGGACATCTCGTGGACGGTGGAAGCCATCCGCATCCAGCACCAGACCGGTGGCAAGCTCGCCGACACCCTGAGGATCCTGGCCGAGTTCATGCGGGCACGCCTCGAAGTTCGTGGCGAGGTTCGGGCCCTGTCGGCTGAGGCACGGATCTCCGGCAAGGTGCTTATCGCCCTGCCGGTCGGAATCGGGTTGTTCCTGTTCTTCATTCAGCCCACGTACCTGGAGCCCATGCTCACGACCACCATCGGCAAGTTGATGATGGGCGGCGCAGTAGTCGGAATGATCCTCGGATCGTTGTGGATGAAAAAACTAGTCCAAGTGGAGGTGTGAGATGGAAACCCTGTTGTTGGCAATGAGTGTCGCGGCAGTCGCCGGGGGACTCGGGCTAGCCGCTGTTGGGGTTGGCCAGACTCTGTCCGGTCGCCGGGTGGCCACCTCCGCTAGTGAGGTGCTGCTCAGCGAAGGCCCCGGATACGACGAGGAGATCGATCGTCCGTTCTCCGAGCGCCTCCTCGGTCCCGCATGGGGCAGCTTCCGGAAGGTGGGACGCATCGTCACGCCTACCTGGCAGATGAAGCGGATGCGCCGTCACGCACAGCTCGCGGGCCTCGGCCCCGGTGGTGTCGAGGGACTCCTCGCCATCAAGGCTGCTGCAGTGGCAGTGGGCGCAACCGTGATTCCGCTGGCGATGGCAGCCCTGGGAGCCAGCTTCGGTCCCGTGGTGTTGTGGGCGATCATGGGCGGAACCTTCGGGTTCTTCCTCCCGGACCTCTGGATTGCACGCAAAGGCGAGGCCCGTCAGAACGACATTCGCCGGATGCTTCCGGAGACCATCGACCTGATGGCAATCGCGGTGCAGGCCGGAATGGGCCTCGAGGGCTCCATCGAGCTCGTGGCCCGCAAGCTGCCCGGTCCTCTGGGTGAGGAGCTTCAGCGCCTCCTCCAGGAGATCCAGCTCGGTTCCAGCCGGCGTCAGGCCCTTCAGAAGCTGCGGGAGAGGACCGAGATCGGTGAGCTCTCGACCTTCGCCATGGCTCTGATCCAGGCGGACACCATCGGCAGCCCGGTATCGGATGTTCTGCAGACGCACGCCTCAGAGATGCGGCTCGTGCGGCGGCAGAGGGCACGTGAGTCGGCGGCGAAGCTTCCCGTGAAGCTGCTGTTCCCGCTGCTGCTGACGATCTTCCCGGCACTGATGATCATCGTCATAGGTCCGGCCGTCATCTCGATCATCGACGCTTTCAGCGGAGGTGCTCTGTAGCAGCATTTGACGGCTAGGTTTCAAAGGGCTCCCGTCCCCCCCGGGAGCCCTTTGTCATTCCCGGAACAACACACCGACCCATCTTCGTGGCGTCGCTAGAATTGTCGAATGGCGAAGACGACGGCTGGGGATAGGGCTCTGGAGTTGCGCAACCTGCCCCAGGTCGACCGGCTGAGCGGCGCCCTTCCCCGGTCGGTCCCTCCATCGCTGAGGGTAGCCGCCGCCCGAGCGTCGATCGCGGCAGCCGCCGAATCCATCCTTTCCGGGGAGGCCGCCCCCTCTTTCGACGAGCTGGTCGCTTCGGCGACCGGACGGCTGGACGCCCAGGGCCGCCGGCGGCTGAGGCCCCTGGTCAACGCCACAGGGGTCCTCCTGCACACCAACCTGGGGCGTGCGCCCCTGGCGGGTGGAGCGCTCGACGCCGTCCGCGACGTGGCTTCCGGCTACTCCAACCTCGAGTTCAACCTGGAGACGGGGAAACGGGGCACCCGCTACGAGCACTCCGCCGAGATGCTGGCGTCCCTGACCGGCGCCGAGTCCGCCCTGGTGGTAAACAACAACGCTGCAGCGGTGCTTCTGGCGCTCTCCGGACTGTCCCGGGGCAAGGAGGCAATCATCTCCCGCGGAGAGTTGATCGAGATCGGCGGCGAGTTCCGGATTCCCGAGATCATGGCGGAGTCCGGTGCGGTCATGCGGGAGGTGGGAACCACCAACCGGACCCACCTGAAGGACTACGTCAACGCAATCACGCCGGAGACCGGGGTCATCCTCAAGGTTCACCCCTCCAACTACGAGGTCACCGGCTTCACCAAGACCGTGTCCGGGCGGGAGCTGTCCGAGCTGGCGCACTCTCGGGACATCCCCCTCGTCCACGATGTGGGCAGCGGCCTGCTCTCCCGCCACCTGCCGGGCGGGGTCCCCTCCTGGCTCTCCAGGGAGCCCTCGGTGAACGATGCGGTGGATGACGGCGCCGACATAGTCACGTTCTCCGGCGACAAGCTTCTCGGCGGCCCCCAGGCCGGAATCCTGGTAGGCAGGTCCGACGCGCTCGCCAAACTCCGCAAGAGCCCCCTCCTGCGGGCGTTCCGCACCGACAAGACCACGCTGGCCGCCCTGGACGCGACCCTGATGGCGTACCTGTCGGGCGAGGTCGCCCGCATCCCCTTCTGGCGGATGGCTCTTGCCGGCGCGGAGGAGATCGGCGTGCGGGCTAAGGCCCTGGCCGCCGGGCTGCCCGAAAACCGGGCCCGAGTCGAGGTCGTAAGCGGGTTCTCCACCACCGGCGGCGGCTCGGCCCCCGCCAGCCGGATCCCCACCGCCCTGCTTCGGGTCGAGCCGGAGAACGGCGGCGCCCAGGCCCTGGCCGAAGCCCTCCTGGCGCACGACCCCCACGTCGTGGCCCGGATCGAGGACGGCGGGTTGGTGGTGGATCTGAGAACGGTCGACCCGCCGGACGACCGGGTGGTCGCCTCCGCCCTAAGCAGCGCCTTGAAGGGAACTTAGTGCCCGTAATCGGCACCGCCGGGCACGTCGACCACGGAAAAAGCACCCTCGTAAACGCCCTGACCGGGATCGACCCCGACCGGCTGGAGGAGGAGAAGCGCCGTGGCCTGACCATCGACCTCGGGTTTGCGTGGTTCACCACCCCGGCGGGACGGGAGGTCGGCATTGTCGACGTCCCCGGCCACGAGCGGTTCATCAAGAACATGCTGGCCGGCGCCGGGGCGATCAACCTCAACCTGTTCGTGGTCGCCGCCAACGAGGGGTGGAAGCCGCAGTCGCAGGAGCACCTCGACATCCTCCACACGCTGGGGATCTCGGCGGCGATCGTCGTGATCACCAAAACCGACACCGTCGACGAGGAGACGCTGGCGGCGGTGCGCGACTCGGTCGCTTCGAAGATCGAGGGCACCAGCCTGGCCGGGTCGCCGATCCTGGGGGTCTCTGCGACCACCGGCGAGGGGCTCGGCGAGCTGGTCGCCGCCGTCGACCACCTGCTGGCGACGACCCCGGAGCCGGCCGACCTCGGAAGGGCGCGGCTGTGGATCGACCGGGTGTTCACGATCAAAGGGTCCGGGACCGTGGTCACCGGGACTCTGAGCGGGGGCTTTTTGGAGGTCGACCAGCCGGTGGAGGTCCTGCCGGGCGACACCCGGGCCCGGGTGCGCACGATCCAGTCGCACCGGACGCAGTGGACTCGCCTGGGGCCGGGAAACCGGACCGCGCTGAACCTGGTCGGGGCCGACGCCAAGGCGCTGGGGCGCGGCCACAGCCTCGGGCCGCTGGGGGCCTGGCGGACCACCGACAAGCTGCTGGCGTCGCTCAGCTTCCTCCCCCACCTGGACCACACTCCCCAGGAGCGGGGGGCGTACAAGTTTCACGTCGGGTCGGTGGAGATCGACGCTACCCTTCGCTTTCTCCAGGCGCCGGGACAAAACGGGGAGGCCGGGCTGGCCGCGATCCGGCTGGCGAAGCCGACGGTCCTGGACTTCTCCGACCGGTTCATCATCCGTGACTCCGGCCGGCAGCAGACCGTCGGCGGCGGAGTGGTGCTGGAGGCTCACCCGGGCAAGTTCCGGGGGGACGCCGCAGTCACCGCCGCCCGGGCCCGCATGCTGGCCGGCAGCCGGCACGACTACGTCCTCGTGCTGCTCGAGGAGTCGGGCTTCCTGCCGCTGGACGAGATATTCGTGAGGACCGGGGTGACACCCCAGGCCGCCCAGGACCTGCAGATCCTCACCCTGCCCAACTTCGCGGTGTCGCCGGAGGCGTTCGACCGGATTGCGGCCCAGGCGATCTCCCACGTCCGGGCGTACCAGGCTTCCCACTCGCTCGATCCGGGCCTGCCGCTGACGACCCTGCGAGCTGCGCTGCGCCTCGACCACCGGTTCGTCGACGAGCTGGTGGACGAGCTGGACCGCCGGAAGCTGGTGGCGGCCGACGGCACGGTCGTGCGCACGCCGGACTTCAAGCCGATGATCCTGGCGCCCGAGCGGGATCAGATCCTCCGGGAGCTGAACGAGGCCGGCGCCTCTCCCCCGACCGTTGCCTCGCTGTCCCAGGGGTATGGCGCCGACATGGTGCGGGCGCTGGTGCGTTCCGGGGACCTGGTGCAGGTCAGCCCGGACTTCGTCTACCCAACGGAGTGGGTCGACCGGGTCAAGGAGTCGCTGCGGGCACGGATCGCCGAGGCCGGGCCGTTCACCGTGGCCGAGTTCCGGGACCTGGTGGGGACCACCCGCAAGTTCGCGGTGCCGTTCCTGGAGTTCCTGGACCGGACCGGCTTCACCACCCGCCAGGGCGACGTCAGAAAGCTGGGCCCGAAGGCTTAGGCGTCTTCCTCGATCTCCACCGGCGTGTCGACGTCCGACTGGGCCGGCGCTTCGTTCGTCGGCTCGACCATCAGCATCAGGCCGGAGATGCCCTTCACCTTCACCGCGGTCCCCTGCCCTATGGCCGCTCCCAGCGTGCGGGCCCTCCACAGGGTGCCCCGGGCCATGACCTGGCCGTCCGGTGCAATGTCGGTGCGGGCGACGCCGACCGCCTCCAGGATCCCGTCGGATCCGGGGAGTGGCTTGGCCGTCCGGGCCCGGATTGCCGAGGTCATGACCGAGACGAAGAACAGCACGGTCATCACGATGCCGCCGATCGCCGCCCACCAGCTCAACCGGATCGCAGGGTGCGACCCGCCGTAGAGCAGGAAGGTCCCCGCGATCAGTGAGATCACACCCAGGATCGAAAGGATGGCCAGGGTCCCCCGGCTGAGGTCCCAGGTCAGCAACCAGATCGCCAGGACCAGCAGCGCCACCGCGATCCACGAAACCGGCAGGGCCGTGAAGGCGTAGAAGCTGAACCCGAGGGCGATGGTCCCGGCCACCCCTCCGGCGCCGAGGCCGGGGTTGTAGAGCTCGAAGATCAGTCCGAAAAAGCCGATCAGCAGGAGAAGGTAGGCGTACTCCGGGCGCATCGCGCTGTGGGCGAGCCGCTCGAGCACGCCCATCTTCACGAAGCGGAGGGTGAGCGGTTCGTCCGGGATCGTGGCTGAGCCGTCGAGGAGGGGAACCTCCACGCCCCGGATGGACTGCAGCAGCTCCTGTACGGTCGGCTCGATGCCGTCGGCCACGCCCAGGTCCACCGCTTCTTCGGCGGTCAGTGCGTCGGAGACCAGCCGGTCGACCGCCTGGGGGCTGAGCTGCTTGTTGCCGTCGGCGGCCACCTGCTGGATGGCCTCGGCGGCGGTGCCGTCGTCACCGGTGTCCTCCCCCCGGTAGTCCCGGAGGTCCAACGGGTAGGCGGGTCCGACGGTGGCGCCGGGCGACATCACGGTCAGATGCCCGGCGAGCGCCAGCAGGGAGCCGGAGGAGCCGGCCTCGGCGTCGCCGGGGGCAACCCACACCAGGACCGGCACGGTCGACTCGGACATCGCGTGGAGCACCGGGCCCATCGACGCATCGAGCGCGCCCGGGGTGTCGACCCGAAGAATCACCAGTGCCGAACCGGCCTCCTGCGAGGCGGTGATGTGCCGCAGGAGGAAGCTGGCGGCGGAGGAGTCGAGCGCCCCGCTGACCTCTACGTAGTCGGCGACGTTCGACTGCTCGGCCGGGGCGGCCTGGGTAGCCGCCGGGAAGGCGAGCGCGAGCACCCCGAGGGCGATCAGAGTGAGCAGAAACAGCGACCCTCTGCGGGGTGGGGCGGTAGCGACCAACGAGCCTCCTGAACTGTCCATATAATGCGGTCATGCTTAAGACCAAGAAAGTCACCATTCAGGAAATCAAGGCCCAGCTCGCCAATCGTATCGCCGAATACGACATCCCCAGCGGCGTGGGCTCTGCAGGAACCGTCGAGATCTCGCTGGCCCAGGGCGTAACCCGCACGTTTCGCGCCCACTGGACCGGCTTCCGCCTCACCTACCAACGGCCCACTCTGGTCCTGAAGGCGTCTCTCAAGGACGGCAGCTTCTGGTCCGAGGGCTACATCTCCCCCGATCAGCCCAGCTTCGTCCTCGTCTTCCGCAAAAAGCCGCACAAGTCTCGCGGCACCGGCGCCGAGCGCCCGGACGACAAGTTCTCCTCGGCCCAGGCGCTGGAGACCTCCCGGTCCATCACCGCGGCTCGGGTGGAGGAAGGCGTGGTCGCCGACGAGGAGATCATCCGCTACGAGGATTTCGACGACCCCTTCGAGGCGGTCGACGAGTTCTTCAACTACACCTCGTTCTACGGCCTGCGGGCGGTCGACCTCGAGCTCTCGCAGTTCGGGTTCGTGGCCGACGAGTCGGTTCGCTGGGAAGACCAGGCGATCGACTACAAGGCTACGCCGGACCTGGCCAAGATCGAGGAGGGCCTCAAGCGCTCCGACATCCTGTGGCTCTCCGTCGACACCGACCCGGGCGGCAAGCCGGTCCCCTGCTGGTTCCTCTACACCAAGGACAAGCGGCTGTTCATCCTGTCGGGAGAGCCCGAGCAGCGGATTCCGTTCGCCGGTCAGGTCAAGAAGGCGCACGTCCAAACCCGCTGGAAGGGCCGGGACGCCACCATGGTGGACTTCGACGCCAGGGTGCGCCCGATCACGGCCGCCGACGGCGACGAGTTCCGGGAGGTCGCGCAGCTTTTGGTGGCAAAGCGCCAGTCGGTAAGGGGCAGTGCGGCGGACACCATCGACGCCTGGATGCGTGACGCGGTGATCCTGGAGCTCTTCCCCGGGGGTTAGGCCGTCCCACCCCACCCTCCAAACAGCTTGAGCGAACAACCCGATCCCACCGAACTCACATCGGCTGCCTTTCTGCTGAGGCTTTCGGCGCGCCCGGTGATCCTGGCCGGCGGCGGGGTCGCAGAAGCCGGGGCCTTCGACGAGCTGGCGTCGATCGCCGAAAAGCTCGACACCCCGGTGGTGACCACCTGGAACGGCAAGGGCACGATCTCCGACCGCCACGAGCTGTCCGCCGGGGCGCTGTTCGGGACCGCGGAGGCCCGGGCCGCGCTGGAGTCGGCCGACACGGTCCTCGCCGTCGGCACGACCTTCGACGCCGGGCCCGGTGACCCCGATCTCAACCTGCCCGCCCAGATGATCCAGATCGACAGCGACCCCGGGCAGATCGGACGCAGGTACCCGCTGCGACTGGGCATCGTCGGGGACGCCAAAGCGGTGCTTTCGGGCATCCTCACCGCCCTCGAGGCGCCCAACCCGTTGCAGGGAGTTGCCGACCGGACCTCGATCGAAGAGCCCGACCGAACCGGCCCGGCCCGGGCGAAAGAGCTGCGCGACGCGGCCCGGAGCCGGGCGGCAACGGGTGGCCCCGACCAGCTGGCGGCACTGGAGGGCATCCGCCGCGCCCTGCCCGACGACACCTCGATCCTCCACCGGCACCCGGGGTCGGCGGCCTGGTTCCACCCGTTCTTCGAGGTGGCCGAGGCCGGCACCTGGCTGGCCCCGACGAACCCCGACTACCCGGTGGCCGAAGCTGCCGCCGACGCAGGCGGCGCCTCCGGGACCACGGTGACCTTCTGCGAGGAGGACGAGCTGATCCCGCACCTGCAGGAGCTGGAGGGCGTGGAGGAGCCTGCCAGCCTGGTGTTCGTGGTGTTCACCGACCGGTCCGATGCGGACAAGGAGTCGGCGCTCGCCCGGGCGGCGAACGAGACCGGCCTGTCGGTGGCGGTCACCTCGGGGACCGGCGAGCTCGAAGCTGCGCTCGCCCGGGCGGCCGCCTCCGCCAGCCACACGATCATCGAGTCCGACCTCGGTTGGGGGACTCCTGCCTAAAAACCCCCGTGCGATCTTCAAGGTGCTCGCCGGACTGGCTGCCGCCGGCCTGGCGCCGGTGGCTTACGGATTTGTCGAGGCCAAGCGGTTTCGCATCGGCCGTTACGAGGTTCCGATCCTGCCCCCGGGCGCCAACCCGATCCGGATCCTCCAGGTCTCCGACTTCCACCTCAGGCCCCAGAACCGGCTGATGATCAAGTTCCTGAAGTCGCTCGGCTCCGAGGAGTACGACCTGGTGTTCGCCACCGGCGACCTGCTCGGGGGCCTCGATGCGGTCGACGACTGCCTGGAGGTCCTGAACGGACTTCGCGGCCGGGCGGGGCGGCTCTTCGTGTTCGGCTCATCCGACTACTTCGCGCCGGTGCTGAAGAACTACTTCGACTACTTCCGGAAACGCCGCCGCCACGGCAGGATGCGCAACCCTACGCAGCAATTCCGCCGCAGCCTGCTGGAGGCCGGCTGGCTGGACATGAACAACGCCAACGTCGTCCTGGACGTGAACGCCACCCGGACCCAGCTGACCGGCCTGGACGACCCGTACCTCAAGTGGGACAACCGGGCTCTGCTCAAAAAGGACCCGTCGGCCGAGATCTCCATCCTGGTGGTCCACGCCCCCGACCCGTACGAGGACGCGTTCAAGGAGGGTTACGACCTGCTGGTCGCCGGCCACACCCACGGCGGGCAGGTGCGGTTCCCGTTCGTCGGGGCGGTGGTGACCAACTCCACCCTGCCGACATCGCTGGCGATGGGCCTTTCGAAGGTCGGCCGCTCGTGGCTGTTCGTCACCCCCGGCGTCGGCACCGGCAAGTTTGCCCCCTTCCGGTTCCTCTGCCCGCCCGAGGCGTCGGTCCTGACCCTGGTCCCCCGCCAAGACTAGAGCTCGTCCGGTGAGCTCCAACGCTCCCGGTGCACGACCTCGGCCTCCGGCTTGTGTCCCCGCGCCAGGGAGCCCGACCGGCGGTCCGGGGCCGGCACCCCGATGGTGACCAGCCCAATCGGCTGCACCTCTCCAGGGATCCCCAGCAGCCGCTTTAGGGCGCCGTAACCTTCCGCATCGAGGTCCAGGAACCCGGCTCCAAGGCCTTCGTCGGCCGCCGCCAGCAGCATCAACATCAGGGCGCACCCCCCGTCGACGAACCAGTAGGGCACCGGCCAGGGCCTTTCGGCGCCGCCGGAGAGCTTGTCCGGCTCGCGGTAGCGCTCGTGGTACGCCTGCTCGCTAACGCAAATCACCACGTGAACCGGGGCGCTCGACAGCCAGGGGTCGAACCCACGCTTGACATAGGCGGGCTCCCGGGCGATCCCGGCGATCTCGGCGCGCCGGGCCGGGTCGGTCACCACCACGAAGGACTGCCCCTGCGTGAACCCGGCGCTCGGCCCCCTTCGGGCGGCCTGCAGGATCCGGTCGAGCCGGCGCTCGGCGACCGGCTCGGGGGCGTAGTGGCGCACCATGCGACGGCGTTTGAGCAACTCCTCGAACTCCATGAAGGCCTACCCTATTGCCAACGGCCGGGCTTGTGACAGGCGCGACGTGAAAGGATGGCGGCCATGGCGATCAACGGCGCTCATGTGCTGATCTACACCCCGGAGCCGGAGGCTCTGAGGGCGGTCTTCAGAGACGTTTTAGACTGGCCCCACGTCGACTCCGGGGGCGGGTGGCTGATCTTCCGGCTCCCTCCGGCCGAGCTGGCGTTCCATCCGGCTGAGGGGCCGACCTACGACAGCGGTGTCCGCACCCAGCTGACGTTCATGTGCGACGACCTCCGCACGACGATCAAGGAGCTGACCGACCGGGGGCTCGAGATCCGCGGAGAGCCCGAGGACGAGGGCTGGGGGATCACGACGACCCTGGTGCTTCCCGGCGGCGTGGAGCTGATGTTGTACGAGCCTAGGCACCCCACCGCCATCTGAGTCCGCTCGCTGCGTCGATCAGACCCGGTGGTTGCCCGCCGACTCCATGGTCGAGTACACGGGGATAACCGCAATGACCCCGCCGATCTCCAGCGCCTTGCGGAGGACGGAATTTGACGGCACGACCAGTAGCAGCCGCTGCTGGCGGTCCTCCAGGAGCCGCCTCATGTTGAGCAGCGAGCGGATTCCGGCGCTGTCCAGGTAGGTGACGAGTCCTAGGTCGATTGTCAGTCCGTCGTCGGAGTTGTGCATCGCGCCCAGGGCCGCCTGCTCCAAACCGGCGGCGTTGGACATGTCGACGTCCCCGTCCCAGGTCGCGCTCACCCAGCGGCCGTCCCGGTGGATCCCGGCCGGTTCGGCGCCGCTCACGTCGGAAACCTCAGCCGTGTGCGGAGGGTGACGCACGTTCCGTGCTCGTCGGTCACGAAGTCCACCTCATCCATAAGCTTGCGCATCAGGGAACGGCCCAGCCCCCGGTTGGTACCCCGCGGCTCCCGCCACGAACCCCGGTCACAGACCGATATCTCCAAAATCGAGTCCTTGCGGACCGCATCGATTCGGATTGACCCGCCGCCCGGGCCATGGGCATGCTCGATGGAGTTTGAAACCGCCTCCCCTACGGCAACCAGGACGTCCTGGGTTTGCTGCGGGTCGGCGCCGTTGGCGGCAAGCCACCTGCGAAATGACCGGCGCAGCGGGCCGAGCTCTCTGGGGTCGGCCGCAATCGTGGCGTGAATCTCCTCCAGGAGGTCGACCCCGGCGAGCCGGACGGCCAGGATCGCAAGGTCGTCGGCAAGAACCGGGGCCCGGTCGTTGAACACGTCCCCCCGGAGAGCGTCGAGGCTCCTCCAGGGGTGCTCCGACGCTGCCCTGAGTGCTTCCAGACCCTCCTCCAGGGGGCGACCCCGCCGCTCGACCAGGCCGTCGGTGTAGATCAGGAGCGTGGAGCCCGGCTCCAGCCGGAGCGTTCGCTCCCGGTAGCTCATGAAGTCCACGCCTCCGAGCGGCGGCTCTGCCGGCTCCTCGATGAGGTGAGCCCGACCCAGCGAGTCCACGTAGACCGGCGGCAGGTGCCCCGCGTTGGCATACCTCATCGTCCCGTCGGGCTCCAGCAGTCCGACCAGAACCGTGGCCATGACCCCGGGGTCGAAGTGAAGAAGGAAGTCGTTCAGCTGGGAAACCGTGAGATCCGGTTTGCCGTTGACGAACACCAGCGCCCTCACCGCGTTCCGAAGCCTGCCCATCGCGATGGCGGCCGGGACTCCCCGGCCGGCTATGTCTCCTACCACCACGCACAAAGACTCGGCGCCCACCACGAAGACATCGAACCAGTCGCCGCCGACGATTCCTCCCTCGGCGGGCTGGTAGTGCCCGGAGATCTCCACCCCGTGCACCTTCGGGAACCGGTCTGGAAGCAGGCTTCGCTGCAGCGTCTCAGCCAGCGCGCGCTGGCTGTGTTCACGCCGGATGTGAACCGCCATGGCAACCCGGTCGGCCACGAGCTGCATCAGCTCGACGTCTTCGGTGACGAAGGTCCGGGGCGTGAGGGTCCCGACGTGCAGGACACCGATCACGTTGCCGTGGACGATGAGCGGAACCCCGAGCATCGACCGGATTCCCTTGGACAACAAAAGCGGGTTCAGGACCTTGCGGTGATCGACCTCCTCGAGGATGACCGGCCGCCCGGTGGCTGCGATCCGGCCGGCGAACCCGCCCCCCACGGGGAGGCGGACCCCCTGCTCGACCTCCTCCTCCAACCCTTTGGCCGCCGTCGCCACCAGCTCCTGATTCTGCTCGTCCAGGAGCAGGACTGCCGCGGTGTCTGCGCGGAGGAGGTCGCGGATGCGGACGAGCAGCTCGTCGAGGAGGGATTCGACCGTGAGGTGCGCCAGTGCGGAGTCGGTGACGCTCTGGAGCCGCCTGAGGTGTTCCTCGGCGATGTTGGCTTGGCTCTCGCTGGTCGCCATGGCCCGATGAGGATACTTGGCCTCTTCAGCCGTGTCGAAGCTTAAAGATGACCGGCACCCTTCCGGCCGCCGCGCGAGCGGCCGGCGGCCGGCTTTGGAAAGACCGGGCAACGGGCGGCTGCGACAACCTGCACGCCGCCCACCTGGCGGAGGACGAACAAGTCCGAAGGCAATTGAACCAAGCCGTCTTCGAGGCGATCTACGTCACTCGGGACGGCGTTACCGAGAGTTGAATACACGCATGGCATGGCCGACCTAATGGCACCGGGCCGGCCCGGTGAAGCTCTGGTCGAGACGTCGCTGCCACCAGATATCCAGATGATTCGAACTGCCGAGGCCCCAAATGACAAACGTGCTGAGACCCGAGTCCAGGACGTATCACCGAATTTCTCACGCTGACGGTGGGAACGTCAGTCGTTTGGTCGGGATGGCGGGATTTGAACCCACGACCTCCTCGTCCCGAACGAGGCACGCTACCAAGCTGCGCTACATCCCGTAGCCGGTCCATCTTAAAGGGTTCTCAGGCCTCCCGTTACCCGGCGGCCTCAACCACCTTGCGAATGGCTGCCGCAACCGCCCCGGCGTGTGCCTCGTCGTCGTACCTCTGGCGGGGCCAGAAGAACCCCCTCAAGCCGTCCTTGAACTTGCGGGGGATCACGTGGACGTGCAGGTGGGGGACGCTCTGGCTCACCTTGTTGTTCACCGCGACGAACGTCCCATCTCCGCCCATCGCCTCCGGCATGGCTGTCGCCAGGCGCCGGGCCGCCGCGAAAAGCGGGACCAGCAGGTCGTCAGGAAGTTCGGGAAGCGTTTCGATGTGCGCCCTCGGGACCACCAGCGTGTGTCCCGGAAAAACCGGCCTGCTGTCCAGGAACGCCAGGGTGTGTTCGTCCTCCCAGACCACGTGTGCCGGGATGGACCCGTCCAGGATGCCGCAGAAGATGCAGCTCAACCGGGTAGCAGGATCTCCGCGATCTGGACCGCGTTTAGCGCGGCCCCCTTGCGCAGGTTGTCGGACACGGTAAAGAAGCTGATCGAGTTCGGGTCGAAGGGGTCCCGGCGCACCCGGCCGACATAGCAGGCGTCCTTGCCGGCCGCCTCCTGGGCGTTCGGCAGCGCCGACATCCTCACGCCGGGGGCGTGCCTCAGGATCCCCTCGATCTCGTCGAAGTCGACCGGCTGCGAGAATCGGGCGTGTACCGCAGCGCCGTGGCCGACCGCGGTCGGCACCCGGACGCAGGTGGTGATCACCTGAACGTCGGGCAGAGAAAGGATCTTGCGGGTCTCGACCAGCATCTTGATCTCCTCGGAGGTCGAGCCGTCCTCCTTGATGCTGCCGATCTGCGGGAGGATGTTGAATGCGATGGGGGCGGCGAACATCTGCGGCTGGGGCGCAACGCCCGAGCCGAGGCCCTCGGAAAGGCTTTCCATCTCGCTCGCGAGCTTCTGCGACTGCTCGGCCAGCTCTTCGACCCCTCCCCTTCCGGCGCCGGAGGTGGATTGGTAGGTGGAGACAATCATGCGCTCCAGTCCGTAAACCTTGTGCAGCGGGGCTACCGGCACGATCACGCCGATGGTGGCGCAGTTGGGGTTGGCGATGATGCCCTTGTGGCGGTCGACCGCCTCCGGGTTGGCCTCGGGGATCACCAGCGGGACATCGGGGTCGGTCCGCCAGGCGGCCGAGTTGTCCACGACGATTGCCCCGGCTTCGACGGCGGGACGGGCCCACTCGGCGGCGACGTCGTCGGGGGTGTCGAGCAGGACGAGGTCGATACCGTCGAAGACGCCCGGCTCGAGCGCCCTCACCGTGAGCGTGCCGTTGCCGTAGCGGATCTTCTTGCCCGCCGAACGCTGGGAGGCGATGGCGATGACCTCGGAGGCCGGATAGTGGCGCTCGGCCAGTATGTCGAGCATCACGCGTCCGACCGCGCCGGTGGCACCGACGACCGCGACGATAGGAGCGTGGGGCAGTTTCATGGGATCTAGGTTAACCGCAACCAGGCGGCCCCGGCCATTGGGCCGCTACGGCTACGGCTCGTCTCCGTCGCCCGAGTCGCCGCTGTCGCCCGAGTTCCCGGTGCCGCCGGTTCCGCCGCCGTCACCCGATCCTCCCGAATTCCCGCCGCTTCCGGCGTTGCCCGAGTCGCCGCTACCCGCCGGACCTCCGTTGCCGCTGCCGCCGCTGCCCGACCGGGCCGGGGCGCCGTTACCGGCGCTGCAGCCGCCCTTGCAGCCGCCTCCGCCGCCGCCTCCGCCGGAGCCTCCGCCGCCGCTCCCGCGGCCCGTCGTCGCCCCCGAGTAACGCCCGCTGCCGCCGGCCGTGCCGCCGGGACCGCCTGCGCCGCCCTGTCCGCCGCCGTCTCCGCCTGCCCCCCCGACCGCAGGCCCGGCGTCCCCGCCGTTGCCGCTGCCGCCGGTGGCGTCACCGGTAGGTGCGCTGTCGCCGCCGTCACCTGCGTCTCCCGAGTCGCCGCCGTCGCCTGCATTGCCGGAGTCGCCGGTATCCCCGGCGTCCCCGGTTGTCTGGCTTCCGGCCTGCTCGTTCAGCTGCTCGACGATCCCCGGGAACAACTGAATAAGGCACACGGCCGTCCCGCCGCCAATCGCGCCTACCGAATTTCCGCAAACGTTGATCGGGAACTGAAGCACAGAACCCGCCAGGTTGTTGAAGATCGTCCGGATCGATATGCCGCCGGCGCCGCCTGCGTTTCCGGTGCGCCCTGAGCTGCCGCCGTCCCCGGCCGCGCCGGATTCGCCGCCGTCCCCTGCGCTGCCGGAGTTGCCGCTAGACGCACCGCCTCCGTTTCCGGTGCCGCCGTCGCCCGAGGTGGCCCGGCCGCCGTTGCCGGCGTTGCAGCCGCCGTCACAGGAGCCCGTTCCCCCGCTACCGCCGCTACCGCCCCCGCCGTTCCCGCTGCCCAGGGTGGCGCCTGCAAAGGCTCCGCTGCCTCCCGCCGCTCCGCCTTCACCTCCGTCTCCGCCGTTACCGCCGCCGTTGCCGCCTGCTCCACCTCTGGCCGGCCCCCCGTTGCCGCCGTCCCCGCTTCCTCCGGTTGCGCTACCGGTGCGGCCGCTGGTCCCGCCGTCGCCGCCGGTCCCCGAGTCGCCGCCGTCACCTGCTGCGCCCGACTCTCCGCTGTCGCCGCCGTCTCCGGCGGTGATCCCCGCTATTGTCGAGGCGACCTGCGGAGCGAACTCCAACAGCGCCGTCACTGCACAGATAGCTTCGCTCGCTACCCCCGGGCCGTCGGCGTTTCCGATTCCGTTGCCGCAGACGTTGAGGGCCACCTGGGTCACATCCCCGATAAAGCTCGAGCTGGAGAGGATGTCGACTAAGCCGCCGTCACCACCCTCGCCGGTGCGCCCGGAGCTCCCTCCGTCTCCGGCCCTTCCGGAGTCCCCGCCATCGCCGGCGTTGCCGGAGTTCCCGCTGTCCGCCGGCCCTCCGTTGCCGGATCCCCCCGAGCCCGAGTCGGCCGGGCCGCCGTGACCGGCGTTGCAGCCGCCCTCACAAGAACCCGCTCCTCCGGAGCCGCCGCTTCCGCCTCCGCCGTCCCCGCTGCCAAGGGTCGCTCCGGCGTAGTCGCCGCTTCCTCCGGCAAATCCTCCGGCGCCGCCGTCGCCGCCCCGGCCGCCGCCGTTACCGCCGCCGCCTCCGGTTGCCGTGCCCCCGTTCCCGCCGTTCCCGCTGCCGCCGGTTGCATTCCCGGTGCGGCCGCTGTCGCCCCCGTCGCCCGCCGCGCCCGAGTCCCCTCCGTCGCCTCCCGGGCCGGAGTCGCCGCTGTCGCCTCCGTCACCCGTGGACACCGAATCGATGAGCGTGGTGAGCTGGGGAGCGAAGTTGATGATGGCCTCGGCGATGCAGGATTCGGCAATCCCAACGCCCGGGTTGACGTTGCTCACGCCGTTTCCGCAGATGTTCACCGCCGCCTGGAGGACATCGCCCACGAAGTTGGCCTGCGACCTGATGCGAGCGTCTCCCCCGTCGCCTGCGTCCCCTGTAGCTCCCGAGTTGCCTCCGTCGCCGGCGGCGCCCGACTCGCCGCCATCACCGGCGTTGCCCGAGCTGCCGCTGGACGCCGAGCCTCCGTCTCCGTTCCCGCCACCGCCCGAGGTCGCCCGGCCGCCGTTCCCGGCATTGCAGCCGCCCTCGCAGGAACCCGGGCCGCCTACTCCTCCGTTTCCGCCACCGCCGTCGCCGCTGCCCAGCGTGGCGCCGGTAAAGTCGCCGCTACCCCCGGCCCCACCCCCTGCACCGCCGCTGCCGCCGGTTCCCCCTCCGTCGCCGCCGGAGCCCCCGTTAGCGGAGCCGCCGTTGCCGCCCCGGCCGCGGCCTCCGGTTGCGTTGCCGGTACGGCCGCTGTCGCCGCCGTCTCCGCCCGCGCCGGAATTGCCGCCGTCCCCGGCTGCGCCCGACTCACCGCTGTCGCCACCGTCGCCGGTAGAGAGAGAGCCGACCAGCGTCGCGATCTGGGGTGCGAAGTTGAAGACGGTGCGCGCGATGCACTCGTTGGCGGTGCCGCTGGCCGGAGCGTCGTCTGTCCCGATGGCGTTGCCGCAGACATTTGCCGATACCTGGACCAGGTCTCCGAGACGCTCGGCCGTCGCCCGCAGGCTGAAGTCCCCGCCGTCACCGCCGTCACCGGTGCTCCCGACCCTGCCCGCGTCCCCGGCGTCGCCGGATTCCCCGGCCCGGCCCGATGCCCCCGAGCTGCCGGTGGATGCGTTGCCCCCATCTCCCGACCCGCCGGGACCGCCGCTCGCCGGGCCTCCTGTGCCGGCGCGGCAGCCGCCCTCACACGAACCGGGTCCCCCGGCGCCGCCGTCTCCGCCGCCGCCCGAGCCGCTGCCGAGGGTCGCTCCCGCAAAATCGCCTTCGCCGCCTGCGGGGCCTCCGTTTCCTCCACCGCCCCCGGTTCCACCCCCGTCTCCCCCGTCGCCGCCTGTGGCCGACCCGGCGTCCCCGCCGTCTCCCCGGCCGGCCGAAGCGTCGCCTATTCGCCCGGTGCGGCCGGCGTCGCCGCCGGGTCCGGAATCGCCCGCCAGGCCCGCTGCCCCGAGCTCACCGGAGTCACCTCCGCCACCGAGGTCGGCCGAGCCGCCGCTAATGATCGATGTGCCCACCTCGAAGATGGCTTCGGTGAAACAATTCGCAAACGCCGTTCCCGTCCCCAGGACGTTTCCGCAGATGTTGATGCTGATCTGGGCGTCGACCGCGTTGGCCGAAGTAGGAATCGCAAGGCCGGCCAGCAGGACGCCGGTGATGAGGATCGACTTCAGCGCTGCCGAAACTCTTGGCGGCCTGCCTGAGTTCATGTGCTCCCCAATGTCCTCAACTCCGGGCGCCCGGCTTAGGACCGGGGGGCACTATTAAGTCACTGCGGGGCGAGGCTTCGCAACCCCCAAGCCGGCGGGACGACTCTCTAAGCCTGGCCCACCGCGGACATCGAAGGCTTACCCTCCAGGCCGAACCGGTCGTGAATGAGGGTCACCGCCCGGTTGATTTCTACCGACCGCACCACACACGAGATTCGGATCGAGGAGGTGGAGATCATCTCGATGTTGATGCCGGCCTCCGCCAGGGCGGCGAACATCTCCGCCGCCACCCCCGGGTCGGTCTTCATGCCGGCCCCGATGAGCGAGAGCTTGGCGATGTCGGAGTCGGCCGAGAAGCCCTCGGCGCCGATGTCGGCCACGATCCGCCGGATTGCGTCGCCCGACCGGATCAGGTCCTCCTTGGGCATGGTGAAGGTCAGGTCCGTCTTTCCTTCGTGGGAGATGTTCTGCACGATCATGTCGACGTTGATCCGCTCCTTGGCGATGTCGCTGAAGATGCGTGCGGCAATGCCCGGCCGGTCGGGGACCCCGTCGACCCGGATCATCGCCTCGGAAGTGTCCTGCGCCACCGCAGTGACAAGAGCCTTTTCCACCTGTTCAACCTCCTCTTTGACCACGGTGCCGGACTCATCGGTAAACGACGACCGGCAGTGGATCACCACGCCGTGGGTGCGGGCAAACTCAACAGAACGCAGCGCAAGCACGCCGGCGCCGGACGCCGCCATCTCGAGCATCTCGTCGTAGGTCACCGCGTTCAGCTTGCGGGCCTTCGGCACGATGCGGGGGTCGGCGGAGAACACGCCCGCCACGTCGGTGTAGATCTCGCACACCTCGGCGCCGAGGGCCGCCGCCAGAGCAACTGCAGTGGTGTCGGACCCGCCCCGGCCCAGCGTGGTGACGTCCTTGTCGGACGAAACGCCCTGGAAGCCGGCGACGATGACGATCTGACCTGCTGACAGCGCGGCTTCGATCCGGTGCGCCTTGACCTCGACGATGCGGGCCTTGGTGTGGGAGGTGTCGGTCATGATGCCGGCCTGGCTGCCGGTGAAGCTGATGGCGTCGTGGCCCATCTCGTTCAGGGCCATCGCCAGCAGAGCCATCGAGATCCGCTCCCCGGCGCTCAGCAGCATGTCCATCTCCCGGGCGTGCGGCACCTCGGAGATCTCGTGAGCCAGCTTGACCAGGTCGTCGGTGGCCTTGCCCATGGCGGACACGACGACGACCATGGAGTTGCCCGCAGCGGCGCACCGGGCGATGCGCTCGGCGACCACCTTGATCCGCTCCACGCCGGCGACTGAGGTTCCGCCGTACTTCTGAACGACTATGCCCACAGCCCTACACTCCTAGTTCTCTACGTCCTTGCAGCGCCCGGCCGAGGGTCACCTCGTCGGCGTACTCCAGGTCTCCGCCCACCGGCAGTCCGCTGGCGATACGGGTCACCTTCACCCCAACCGGCACCAGCAGGCGGGCGAGGTACATCGCGGTCGCCTCACCCTCGACGTTCGGGTTGGTAGCGACAATGACCTCGCGGACGCCGTCGGAGGATATCCGGGTCAGCAGCTCCTGCAGATGCAGGTCGTCGGGACCGATGCCGTCGATTGGCGATATCGCCCCGCCCAGGACATGGTACCGGCCGCGGAACTCGCCGGTCTTCTCGATGGAGACGATATCCGGTGCCTCCTCCACAACGCAGACGATCGCGTCGTCCCGGCGGGGGTCCGAGCAGTACTCGCACAGGTTGCCGGCGGCGAAGTTGAAGCACTTCGGGCAGAAGCGCACGGTGTCCTTCATCACGACGATCGAGCTGGCCAGCTTCTTAGCCGCCGCCGCGTCGATCTTCAGCAGGTGGAACGCCAGGCGCTGGGCCGTCTTGCGGCCGATGCCGGGAAGTTTGGCAAGCTCGTCGATGAGGTCCTGGACCGGAGGGGCGAACATGGGGAAAGTGGGGCCGAAGGCCCCTAAACGCTCGCGGGCACTAGAACGACGGCATCTGCATGCCGGGGATGTTCATCCCGGCGCCGAGGCCACTCATCCGCTCCTCCGCCAGCTCCTGCTGGATGCGGACTGCGTCGTTGATCGCGGCCAGGACCAGGTCCTCGAGCATGGTGGGGTCGTCGGGGTCGACCGACTCGGGCTTGATCTTGATCCCGGTGAACTCGCCCTTGCCGGTGACGGTGACGGTGACCATCCCGCCGCCGGAGGTGCCGGTGACCTCGGTCTCGGCCAGCTCCTCCTGGGCCTTCGCCAGCTCCTGCTGCATCTTGGCGACCTGCTTCATCATCTTGTTCATGTCCATTGGGCGGTTCCTCTCTTAAGGGTCCTCGACAACGACTGTTCCCTTGAACGCTCTGCGGATCAGCTCGATGGCATCCTCCGGCGGCTCGGTCCCGTCCGAGTCCGACGGCCCTCCCGCATCGTCCGGCGGCGTTCCTGCCGGGTCCGACGCCGGATTCTGCGCCGCCGGCTCCGCGCCGATCACACAGTTCAGCCTGGGGGTTACCCCCAAAATCTCCTTGAAAGCCTCCAGGAGCGGTCCGTTCTGGGTCTGGTCCGCAACCTTGTCCCGGTGGAAGCGGGAACGGGGGCCGAACTCCAGCACCAGCTCGCCGTTTCTCCAGGCGACCGGCTCGGCCGGGAGGAGCACCGCGTGGAACGAGATCTTGCGCCGCTTCACCTTATCCCTGATTAGCGGCCAGGCCCGGACAATTGTCTCGAGGTCCAGCTCACCGGCCGGGACCGGAGTCCTCGCGCCCGCGGCGGGGGAAGGGGAGGCGGCGGTTTCGGGGGCCGGGGAGGGGGCGTTATCTGCGACCGGGGCCGGGGAGGCCGGTGGCAGCGGGGCAGGGGCGGCCGGGCGGGAGGGTGCGGCAGGCGGTTGGGTCTGGACGGCCGGCGGCGGGGGTGCTGCGGCCGAAGGCGGTGAGGTGGCCGGAGCCGCAGCGTGCCGGGGAGCGGTGGCCGCCGGCTCTGGGTAGGGGGCTTTGGCGGGCGGAGTGGGTGGTTTCGCGGCTGCCGCGGGCCGCGCCGGGGCGTCGTCCGATCCCCACAACCAGCCTGCCCCGATCTCGGGCGGGGCGTCGGATTCTGCGGCCTCCGGAACCGAAGGTGGGGGGGCCGGGGCGCTCGGCCCTGCGGCCGGGGCCGCCCCAGGGGGCTCGGGCGCTGCAGGGGGTTTCGCCGCAACCGGGGGACGAACAGCAACCGCGGCCCGCGCCGGCTCGGGGCGAGGGGCCCGGCCCTCGGGGGGCGCCATCCGGGGCATCGGCATCGACGCGGCACCCATCGGGGCGTCTCCCTGGTTTCGTTCCAGCCTTTCCAGCCGCGCCAGCAGCGATGCCGGGGTCGCGTGCAGGTCGGGCCGGGTCATCCGTGCCAGGCCGACCTCGAGAGCAAGCCGGCCCTCCACCGCCTGGCGGAGCTGCAGGCCGATCTCGTTGGTCAGGTCGATCAGGCGGAGCACCTCGGCGCTTCCCAGGTGGTTGGCCTGTTCCTGCAGGCGGGTGAGCCCGTCGTCGGTGACCTCGAGGATCTCCCGGGCCGCCGGGGCGTGCAGGACCAGGAACAGCGACCGCAGGTGGTCGGTCAGCGCCCGGGAGAACTCCCGGATGTCCACACCAGAGCGGATCAGGCGCTCGGCAAAGACAAATACTGCGCCGATGTCCCGCTCCGAGATCAGGTCGATGGCTTCGAACAGGACCTCGTCGGGCATCCGGCCGAGCAGTTGGGCCAGGTCCCCCACCGCTACGGTGTCGCCGGCGAAGGCCCGCAATTGGTCGAGCAGGCTGAGAGCGTCCCGCATCGACCCGCCGGCCCGGCTGCTGATCAACGTCAGGGTCTCGGGGTCGGCGTTGATGGCCTCCAGCTCGCAGATCTGCGACAGCCGGCCGGCGGTGTCCAGGCTGTTGATCGACCGGAACTCGTAACGCTGACAGCGGTCGAGGACCGTCTGCAGGACCTTGTGCGGCTCGGTGGTGGCGAATACGAACACCACGTGGCTCGGGGGCTCCTCCAGGACCTTCAGCAGGGCGTTGTTGGCCGCCGGCGAGAGCATGTGGCACTCGTCGATGATGTACACCTTCCAGCGCCCGGCGTAGGAGGCGTACGCCACCTTCTCCCGCAGGTCCCGGGCGTCGTCAACCGAGCCGTGGGACGCAGCGTCGATCTCCACCACGTCGAGCGACGACCCCGAGGTGATCGACAGGCAGGAGGAGCACTCGCCGCACGGCTCGTCGCCGTCCCGCTCGCAGTTGAGGGCTTTGGCCAGGATGCGGGCCGTGGAGGTCTTGCCGGTCCCCCGGGGGCCGCTGAACAGCAGGGCGTGCGCCAGGCGGTCCTGCTTGATTGCGGTCTGCAGCGTCTGGGTGACGTGCTGCTGGCCCACGACTTCGCCGAAGTTCTGGGGACGGTACTTCCGATAAAGAGAGAGGTGGGCCATTGGGTAACCCAGGATACCGTGCCCGGGTGACGCGCCTCAGAGGGAATCTGAGGGGAATTAAGTGTCGCGCACCCACCTTCGACTCTAGGCCCCGGGCGTATCCGCGGCAGCCAGCTCGGGCCAGGTGACCCCGCGGCGCAGTGCCTTGAAGCTTAAGGCTGCTTCGTTCCCGACCTGACCTGGTTCACCCCGGTCACTCGCGCGGGACCCAGCCGTCAACACCGCTTACCGGGACCGTCCCCGAGAGCTTTCGAGCCTAGGGTGGGAATTCAGCCTCCCATAAGGCGGATTTGGAGTTACAGGCAACCGCCGACTGCCCACCTAGCGCGACTTAACCAGTCTAACCGTTGGGCCGGCTTGGGGCGGACGGCTGCCGTAAGACTGTGCCGATCCGTATTGACAGACGAACCTGCCGGGGACAGAGTCCCGTGCTAACTCGGTGTTGTCGCCGGAAGGAGATGGCCATGGACCGGCTGCAGGATCGGGATCGCCCGGCTGCGTCACTGACACCGTTGCTGCACGAGTCGAGGGTCGGCTGGGATGTGCTCAACGATCGCTACGGTGCCTTGCTGCAGCTCGTCGAAACCGTGCTCGGGGTCGTGCCGAACTGTGATCGCTATATGGAGATCTGGCCGCCGGCGTTTCGGACCTACAACATCATGGCGCCGAACCTCCTCAACCTGCCGGTACCCGTGTTCGGGCTGGGTGGGCCGCCTCCGGGCGTCGTCGGCCTGGCAATGTATGTGGCGAGCCGCGCAGCCGGCTGCCCGTACTGCTCGGCGCACAGCTGCACGTTCGCGATGCGGCGCGGGGCCGCCCCCGACAAGGTTGCGGCGGCGTTGGTCCCGGACCGAGCCTCGTTCACCCGCGGCGAGCTTGCGGCGATCGCGGTGGCTCGGTCGATGGCGCGCATTCCCTGCGAGCTGACCGAGGGCGAGCGGGAGGAGCTGGTCGACGTCTACGGCGAGCGAAACGCAGAGTGGGTCGGGCTCGCCGCAGTCATGATGGGATTCCTCAACAAGTTCATGGACTCGATAGGAGTCGAGCTCGAGCAGGCCGTGGTCAGCGAGGTCTCGTCAACGATGGGGGCCGGCTGGTCACCGGGAAAGGCCGGAACTCTGCTCGACCCAGGCGCTGCCGAGCAGCCCGCCCCGGCTGTCGACGGGCTGCGGACGAGGATGCGACTGGTTCGGCTCATGCCTGCCGCAATCCGGTTCGACCGTCGCTGGCAGCGCGAGACACCCAGCAGGTGGCCGGAGGTCGGCGCCTTCCTGGCCGAGCGGACGGGCCACGACTTCCCGGTGTTGGAACGGCTGCACTCGCGCCGCGCCCGCCGCGCCATAGCGTCGATGCTCGCTCTGAATCTCGATCCGGCATGCTCCGTCGTGGGGCTCGAGCTCAAAGTTCGGGTGGGAGCGATCTTCGCCGAGATAGCCGGCGATGAGCGCCTGGCCGGCGACATTGGTGCCCTGGCGGCTCACGCCGGCATCGACGGCGAGAAGATCGATGAAGCCATCGCGTACGCCCGGGGCGGGGACACGGCCGCGCCCGCCGGCGGCCGCACCGAGTCGGGGGCACTGGCTCTGGCCCGCGCCGCGTCCTACAGCCCCGCCCGGACCGAACCCTCCACCGTAGAGGCCTGTCGGGAGAGCGGCCTGTCTCCGGCGGCGATCGTCGAGATCATCACCTGGTTGTCCGTGCTGCAGATGCTGCACCGCCTCACGTGCTACCTGACGGCCGGCGACTGAAGAGGCCGATTTTGCGGAGGCGGCGAGATTTGAACTCGCGATGGGGTTGCCCCCAAACCAGCATTCCAAGCTGGCGCCATAGGCCGGTCTAGGCGACGCCTCCGCTACCGATTGTAGTGGCTGATCGATCCGGAGGTGTTCTACCGCTCCAGCGCCTGCACAAGCTGGGTGCGGGACGAGATGCCGAGCTTTTGATAGGCATGGGTGAGGTGGTGCTCGACGGTTCGGGTGGTCAGGAAAAGATCCTCGGCGATCTGCCGGTTGGTCAGACCCGCCGCCGCCAGGTCGGCCACCCGCCGCTCGCCCGCGGTCAGCGACTCGGCTCCCGACAACGCACGCCGGCGGGGACGGGCCCCCAGCATTACCAGCTCGGACCGCGCCCGCTGGGCCAAGCCCTCGGCGCCACAGCGGTGACCGAGGTCCAGCGCCCGGCGTAGGACCTCGACTGCCTCGGACCGCTTCCCGGTCCGGCGGAGGGCGGACCCGAGTTCGGCAAGGGCGGAGGCTTCGGCAAGACGGGCCGTCGACCCTGCGGCAACCTGGGCCGCCTCCCGAAATAGCTCCAGCGCGGCATCTCCGTCCAGCACCCGCCCCGCCATCGTCAGCGTTAGGCTCAAGATCCGGGCGGAGCCCCAGTTCCGGGCTGTGGCAATCTCGCCGGTGATCGTCTCGACCGCGTGGTCCAGGGCGCCCATCTGCATTTGCGCCAGGGCGACCCATGGCCGGTATGGGGTGAGATAGAGGTTGGAAGCGCCCTTCTCCTGCTCGGTCCTGCTCAGCTCCACCAGCTCGGCCAGGCCCTCCTCGGTTCTTCCCTGGGCAATTCTCAGCCGGCCCCGCGAAGCCCGGAAGATCCGTCCCGGCACAGTGTCGGCTACCGGGCCGATCAGGTTCCTCTCCACGAGAAGCTGTTCCGCCTCCTGCAGCCTCTCCGAGAGAATGAGCGACTCGAGCCACGCCCCGATGGACACGATCGGCATGAAGTCGAGTCCGAAGCTGGACATTGTCTGGGCAGCCTCGGCGGACTCCGACTCCGCTGATTTCAGCTCGCCGAGGGCCAGCGACAGGTTGGCCTTGAAGCTGAAGGCGAGGGCAAAGGCCGCCGGCGACCCTCGTTCGCGAGCCAGCTTGAGGGCCAGATCCAGATACCTCCCAACGGTGGAGAACTGGTCGGCACACAGCAACGGGTAGAGCGGCAGGTAGGCAGCCAGGGAGTCGGGCGACTGGTCGACCAGAAGCAGTCCCTCGCCCAGTGCCGCTTCGGCCATCTGCACCACCTCGGAAGCCGGGGCACCCGAGAGCGCCGATCTGACCGCCAGCTGGGAGAGGATCAGCCGCTCCGCCGGGGTGGAACCATCGATCCGGCCGCTCCACTGGTCCAGGCGGGAGTCGGCAAACGGAGTGGACGCCCGACCCTGTCGCATGGCCACGATAAGCTCCGCGTCCAGCTGAAGAGCGAGGTCCTGGTCGACCTTGAGAAGATCCCGGATGACCGGGACCACGGCCCTCTCGGCCTGGCTCACCGAGCCGGCGTACAGGTGGGCGCGGATCAGCTCGCGGCTGATCGCTCCGCGCTCGTAGTCGTCGGTGGACCTCTCCAGGGCCTTGGACAGGTGGATCAGCGCCGCCTTGGGGTCGAAGCGCATCTCGGCCACCCCGAGGCTGCTCAGCACCTTGGCGTGATCCTCAGGCTCCGGTGGCTCTCTCAGCGCTCTCCCCAGATAGTGCTTTGCGATTTCCGGAGAGCCCCGGCCGAGCGCCGCTTCCGCCCCACCCAGGAGCAGTCGCACCACCGAGGGGTCCCCCACCGGCTCGGTGTAGAGCAGATGCGCTGCGACCAGCTCGGCCGGCGCGGATTCAAGCTCCAGCTGATCGGCCACCTGCCGGTGCCCTCGAGCCTGGGCGGAGGGCGTAAGGTCCGAGTAGATCGCCGCCCTCACCAGCGGGTGCACGAACTCCAGCGGCCGTCCGGACCGGAGGATGTCGGCGGCGGCAAGCTTGTCCGCTGCGACGCCGGCGTCCGCCTCGGAAAGTCCGGCCACGGTCGCTGCCTGTCGGAGCTCCGCCCGCCCTCCCCACAACGCAAGAGCCTGGGCCAGCTGCATCGAAGGCGGGCCAAGCCGCTCCACCCTCCTCAGCACGGACGGCGCCACCGAGGCGGTTCCGATTTGGAGGAGCTGCTGCACCCCGGACTCGTCGGGCGCAACCCGCCTCTCCAGCAGGCCCCGAACGAGCTCGTTCAGCAGCAACGGGTTGCCCTGGGTCGCCTCGTGACAGGCGGAGCAGAAGCCCGCCTCAGCCGAGGCCGACAGGCGCGATCTTACGAGCTGCCGGGTGCTGGAGTCGCTGAGGGGCCGGAGCCTGAGGAACCGGGTCCCGGGAGCGGACGAAAGTTCGTTGAGCTGATCGGGCAGCGGCTCCCCACTCCGCACGGTCAGGAGCACAAGAACCGGGAGGCTTTCCAGCCGATTCGCCAGGTACGCCAGGTACCTCATCGACGCCGGGTCGGCCCACTGGGCGTCATCAACCGTCAGAAGAACCGGTCTACGGCTGGCCAGGTTGAACGTCAGCCACCAGAGGGCGTGCAGCAGCCTGACGCCACTCGGGTCGAAGGCAGTGGCGCCGATCGACTTTCCGAGCAGCAAAGGGCCGCTGGCTGAGGCGGAATCCATCAGCAGATCCGCCTGCTCCTTCGGGCCGGCAGCCACGACCGGCGGCTCCAGGAGCTGGCGGACAACCCCCAGCGGGAACGCCGTCTCCAACTCGGTCCCGCGGGCGCGAAGGACCGTGTAGCCCGCTCGCCGGGCCAGGGTGGCCGCGGCGGCCAGCAGAGCCGACTTCCCGATGCCTGCGACCCCTTCGACGACGATCATTCCGCCCGAGCCCCCGGCGATGTCGCTGAGGGCCCCGGCGATCACCTCCAGCTCGTACTCGCGCTCCAGCAGCGCGGGGCCGGGGCCGGGCTCAGCTTGGCTCATCAGGCACAGATTGTAGGCCGGGGACAAACTCTGTCGGTCCCTGCGCCCAATTACTTCGGTCCCCGCCCCGATGTGCCCAGGGGCCGCCGGATGAAAGATCGCAGGCACTCAATCCAGGAAGGACCGGATGAAATCCGCCCGCAGGACCCGCGAAGCAGTCCAGTGCACCGAGGGCATCGCACGGGTGCGCTCGGTGGAGGTCGCCGGAGCCGTCATCCAAATTGGGGCCGCACCGCAAGAGCCGGCACACAGTCCGGATTGCCGGCGTCATCCAAAGACGGCGTGTCAGCACGCACATTTCGGGTACGTCGTGAACGGCACCTGTCGCTTCCTGTCCTCCGAGGGGGCAGTGTCGTTTTCCAAGGGAGAAAAGTTCCGGGTGGGTCCGGGACACTTCACTCTGCCGGACCCCGGTGCCGAGTGGGTCATGTTCACTTCGACCATCGGTGGAGGAGGTGGGATTTGAAATTCACCGAGCTTCTCGGCTCACCCGATTCGAGGCACGCGTAATATCGCCTTTTGCCCAAGCTAGCCATTGCCTGGCGAAGATCCCGGAAGTACCGTTAGGGGTGCCAAGGCCGAACTTGAGTCATGAAGCCCTGCCCCTGCCGCTCGGGTCCGACCGAAATCGTATGAGGCCGCGAGGAGGTAGGAATGAGACGGACTTTCGTGGTGGTAATCATCATGGCGCTGACGCTCGGAGTGTTCCCGGCCGGCGTTGGCCTAGCCGACGAAAACGACAACTCCCAGGAGCTTCGGGAGTCGGTGAGGGTCGCAGGAGTTCGGCAACACCAGCGGGCACTTCAGGCCAGGGCGGATGCCAACGGCGGAACCAGGCTCTCGGGAACCCCCGGCTACGACGCCTCCGTCCAGTACGTCGCGCGGCGTGCAAGGGCGGCAGGTTACAGGGTCACACTTCAGCCATTCGACTTCCTGCTGGTCGGAGACGCCTCCCCGCCGATTCTCCAGCGCATCACCCCAACGGCTCAGACCTTCGCCGACGGGCCGGACTTCATGTCCATGCAGTACTCCGGCTCCGGGGACGTCACCCTGCCGGTGACGGCGATAGACCTTGTGGTGCCCAGTCCCGCCGCCAATACGTCGACCAGCGGGTGCGATGAGGACGATTTCGCCGGCTTTCCCGTTGGTTCGATTGCGCTGATGCAGCGGGGAACCTGCAACTTCTCGGTCAAGGCCGACAACGCCAGGGCCGCAAATGCCGGGGGCGTGATCATCTTCAACGAAGGCAACCCTGGCCGGACTGCAGTCATCGACGGGACGCTCAACCCGCCCCTGCGAGACCTGCCGGTTGTCGGCACCACCTTTGCGGTGGGCGACAACCTGCGCAACGGCGTCCTGAACGGGCCGACCGGAGTAACTGCACGGCTCCGGGTGGACTCGGTCGCTGAAACCCGCAGCACGGTCAACGTCATCGCCGAAAGCCGGCACGGGCGGGCGGACAGCGTCGTAGTCGTCGGGGCCCACCTGGACAGCGTGAGCCGGGGGCCGGGAATCAACGACAACGGCTCCGGATCGGCAGCGATCCTCGAGGTCGCCGAGGAGATGGATGAGGTGGAGACCCGCAACCGTGTCCGCTTCATCTGGTTCGGAGCCGAGGAGGAGGGCTTGATCGGCTCGACCTTCTACGTGAACAGCCTTACGCCCGAACAGAGAAACAACATCGCCGTGATGCTGAACTTCGACATGGTCGGTTCGCCGAACTTCGTTCGCTTTGTGTACGACGGCGATACATCCGACACCCCGCCGCCCGCCGGCGGAGCCCCGGCGGGCTCGGACGTAATCGAGCAGGTGTTCCTCGACTACTTCGCCAGCCGGGGCCTGGCAACCCAGCCGACCGCTTTCGACGGCCGGTCCGACTACGGCCCGTTCATCGCAGTAGGAATCCCGGCCGGAGGCCTCTTCACCGGAGCCGAAGGCGAGAAGACCCCCGCACAGCAGGCGATCTACGGTGGAACCGCCGGTCAGCCGTACGACCCCTGCTACCACCTGGCATGCGACACGTTTGCCAACAACA